>NZ_JBSGVZ010000013.1:0-136405 GCF_053608705.1 Peribacillus sp. NPDC055009
GTGCACAATGGCTTCGATCCTTTTACTTAAACAGTGAAAGATGTAAAGGAGCAAAATGAAATGCAATATTATTATTTTTCGTTATTACTTTTAACAAGTTTGTTATGGGGTGGAAACTTTGTCGTTGGAAAGTCGCTTGTCGAACATGCTTCTCCGATGACATTGACGAGTTTAAGGTGGATCATTGCTGTTAGTTGTCTTTTGCCAATTGTATGGTGGAAAGAAAAAAAGATATTTCCTCCTCGAAGTGCAATCCTTCCTTTATTTTTGATGGGAATTACGGGTGTGGTTCTATTTAACCTATTGCAATTTGTAGCATTAGAGAAAACATCCGCGACTAATGTTGGATTAATATCAACATTAAACATGATTTCAATTGCTATTTTTTCATTTTTCTTTTTAAAAGAAAGAATTAATATTCTACAAATGTTTTCTATGTTTTTTTCGCTTATTGGCGTAATACTTGTACTTTCAAAAGGAAATATTGATCTTTTCCTTTCATTACGATTTAATACAGGTGATTTATATATGATGGCTGCTGTATGCGTTTGGGGAATATATTCCGTCTGTAGCAAATGGGCAATGGTAACGACAACACCCATGATGTCTACATTATATTCTGGTATATTTGGAATTATAGTTCTTCTACCGTTTAATTTTTCCAATTTTACAGTGTCTAATATAAATACTTCCTTCATACAATCTATTTTATATACAGGCGTTATCTCAACTGTAGCATGTATGGTACTTTGGAATATTGGTGTACAAAAATTAGGTACAACAACATCAGGTATTTTCTTGAATTTTAATCCTATTTTTACTGCAATTTTAGCTTTTTTATTATTAGGTGAAAAAATGACGTGGATACAAGGAATTGGTAGTGGTATTGTGATTATAGGCTGTTATTTGTTCTCACATTTTAAAGCGAAGGTGATTTTCAAAAAGAATTCTAGACAATCGCAGATTCAAGCATGATATTTTTTCAAAGTCTAAAAACATAATATCTCTCGTGATTACTTTTCAATATATACAAGAAAGCCTGATCCAAGGTGGATACAGGCTCATTTGTTCAAAAACTTTACGGATAAGGAATAATAAAAAAGTGCTAATTTTAACATCTTACATACTTGCGTTTAAAACCAATCCTTCCTGTTTCGACTTCTTTTTGAATACTTTCGTAAGCTTTTAGAAAGCTGCTTTTTTTCTTGTCAGCCTTTGCGGTCTCGACTGCCTTTTCATGGAGCGGCAAATATGCAATCCCCACAGTGTATAGAAAATTATTCATAGCTGATTTCGTTCTGGCGAATCGTGAATTGTATTTTTCACAAGGTCAAGCATATTGGAAATCTTGCTTTCTGAAAATTCAACGTCTAGTTGATTCCCTGAAAGCACCGTCTAGCTGAAGAGCTTTATTGCACGAGGACTTACGATGCTATGTCCTATGCAGGCATTGGAATTTCCCCTATTAAATTTTGCCCTTAAGATTGGCATCACAATATAGACAAAAGGCATTCGGAACGAATTCATTCCAAATGCCTTTTATGAATTTCATCCGCATATCATGCTTTCTTGCATCAGCAAAATACATTTACGAGCTTAATTGATGAATTTATAGGTAACTACTTAGTTTGAACCAATACAATTTCGTCAATAGTCGGAATCTCTCTTTTTAATAAAGATAAGAGAGTGTCTTCGATTGTATTGTCGATTTCACAAATTGTTATTGCATCACCATTGATTTTGGAACGTTCATTGGCCATACGGGCTATATTGAACCCTTTTTGATATAGAATTTCCGATAATTCAGCAATAACCCCTTTTTGGTCAGAATGACGAATAACAAGTGTTGGCCTTTCACCTGAAAATTTAAATGGATACTCATCGAATTCCTGAACCTCCACTTTACCACCGCCTAAAGAGCTGGCCAAAACCTTTACAGTACGTGTGAACCCTGTCAATTCTACGAGAACCGTATTTGGATGGTAGCTTCCAAGCACCCGTTTCGTGAATTCATATTGTAAGCCATTTTCCTCAGCAATTTCCTTTGAATTTGGAATGCCGTCATCCATGGTAGATAACCCGAGCACACCGGCTAAAAGAGCTAGGTCTGTTCCATGGCCTTGATAGGTTTCTGCGAAAGAGCCCATCAGCGAGAACTTTGCATATACTGGATTTTCATTTAGTAGCTGGCGGGCAATATTCCCGATCCGGACAGCCCCTGCTGTATGGGAACTCGAAGGGCCAACCATTACGGGACCGATGATTTCATACGCACTTTGGTATTTTGCCGGCCCACAGCCACTAGTTTTTTCATTTAAAATCTGCTTCTTTAATTTTTGCCCGGTCGGAGTTCCGGCAAGACCGCCTATCCCGGTTTCTCTCAACGATTCGGGCATTTGCTGTCCGACTTCATGCATCACATGGATCACTTCATCCGGCGGGATGACCGAGGCTATCCCGGCTAAAGCCATATCCGCAGCAGCTTGGGCGGTAAGTGCATGTAAACCGTTGCGGATGATGCACGGGATTTCCACCAGCCCAGCAACCGGGTCACAAACCAAACCCAGTGAATTTTTTAAAGCAATTCCGACGGCATTTCCAACCTGCATTGGTGTTCCACCGGCAAGCTCTACCAGGGTGCCGGCTGCCATTGCGGTTGCTGATCCTATTTCAGCTTGGCACCCGCCGGCTGCCCCTGATATCGAAGCTTTATTGGCAACAACTAAGCCGAGAGCAGAGGCAGTGAATATTGTCTGTACAAGCTGCTCTCGGGTAAATTTCCCGCTGTCAAGTGCGTGAACAAGGACAGCTGGCAAGATTCCCGCTGAACCAGCTGTTGGCGTTGCCACAATCCGCCCCATTGCAGCATTTACTTCTGATACCGCGAACGCATTTGCTGCAGCATTCAATGTTTTAGGATTGACAAATGAATTACCGTTTTGGGCATACTGATAAAGACGGTTTCCATCCCCACCAGTCAAACCAGTACGCGACATGACTGGACTCATTGTACCTCTGCGGACAGCCTCCTCCATTACAGTAAATTGTTCTGACATTTTTTCGATAATCGTTTCCCTCGAACAGCCTTTCTGTTGTACCTCTGTTTTGATCATCAATTCCGAAATAGTTGAGTTTTCCTGCTCTGCTTGTTCAATTAACTCTTTTAAATTAGTAAAAGACATGTGATCACTCCTATAAAGAAGAAGGTTCCCACGCCGCAGGCATAAGAACCGTCCCCTTTTTCCCTTTTTTTACTTCTGTCCAAAATATTCCGCAACCACTGCTGCCATTGCTTTTGCCGCGATGATAAGGCTGTCCTCATTAATGACAAATTTAGGATGATGGTGAGGATAAGCTGGTCCATTCTCCGGCTTTGCTCCAACATAAAACATACTGCCAGGAATTCTTTGCAAATAGTAAGCAAAATCCTCTGAACCGGACATTGGCGGTGTTTCCATTAATGCTTTGATTTCAGGAATTCCAGCCTTTTTAATCCCATTTACAACCAGTTCAGTCATGGCATTATCATTCACCAAAACAGGGTAATCATGCGAATATATTAAGTCATAGGTAATGTCAAATTCTTGAGCAAGCCCCGCTAGGATTCGCTTGAATTCCGTTTCCACTTTAGCACGAACTTCACTGGACATGGTTCTAACGTCTCCTTCAAGTTCCACGCTGTCCTTTATGACATTAAATGATCCCTTTCCATCAAACGAGCCAATCGTTACCGTCGCCATATCAAAAGGATTGATTCGGCGACTGACAATCGTCTGGGCTGCTACAACAAAATGGCTTGCTGCGACAATACTGTCATTGCTTGTATGCGGCATCGAACCATGTCCGCCTTTTCCTTGGATTTTCACTTTGAAATATGAGCGTCCGGCCTGCATTTCTCCAGAACGATAGTAGACTTCCCCGGTCACCGACGGGGACATTAGGTGAATACCGAAAATACTATCCACACCTTCCAAACATCCATCTTCAATCATGGCAATCGCTCCACCAGGAGGCGTTTCTTCCGCAGGCTGATGCAAGATAACGACGTTTCCTCTTAATTGGTCTTTCATTTCGATTAATGCTTCGGCTAATATCATTAAATAGGCAGTGTGTCCATCATGACCACATGCATGCATAACACCTGGATTAACCGATTTAAAAGGTACATCTGCCTCTTCCATAATGGGCAGTCCATCAAAATCAGCACGCAGGGCAACCGTTTTACCTGCCAGTCCGCCTTCGATTTTAACTACCACTCCATATCCGCCAACATTTGTCCGTATTATTACATTTTTATCTTTATAAAAATCAGCAATATATTGGGCCGTTTTTTCTTCTTTAAAAGATAATTCAGGATGTTGATGGAGATATCTGCGTATTTCAATCATTCTTTCTTTTTTCTCTTCAAGTTTTTGCATTAATTGATCTAGCATCATTTTCCCTCCTATTATTTTTCTGTTTTAACGGTAAGTAAAACTAGACCGCATATTACTACGGCTATTGCCAAGGTGATAAAAACGATAGAGAACGATCCACCAGCCATGGAAATTAAAGCACCGAATGCCATTGGTGCAATAAAGCCCCCAAGCGTTCCACCCGTATTGACGATCCCAATAGATGACCCAATTACTTTCTCAGGCAAAATTTTGTGCGGCCAAGAGAAAATTCCCACAAAAATCGTGGTTAGTAAAAATGTGAGCACATATAAGAAAGCAATGGAAAGGGCCAAGGAATTTGAGAATACTAAACCAAGAAACAACAAGGATGAAAGGACTGAACATACCATTAACAGTAACTTTTCCTTGCCAGCGAAATATTTTGTCAACAATACACCTGCAAATATGGAGGCTAATGTTCCACCAATAGCGTTCACTGCCAGAATTATCCCTACCGTACTAATGGATAGTGAAAATTTTGTCTTTAGGAAAGTTGGCAGCCATGACATATTTCCGTAAAAAGCCACATTCGCCAGCAGCATGGCAACGAATAAAATAATTACATTTCTATTAGAAATCACTGACTTAAAACTAACTTGTTTCTTTTCAATCTTCGTTTTGGCAGTTGGTTGGCTATTAGGTACCAATAAAGCAACCATAAGTAACGCAATGGCAAAAAATGTCCCCAGTGCATAGTAGGCATAGTGCCAATTTAAGTCAATCAGCCGTGCCCCGATTACAAACGCAAAAATTCCGCCAATTCCACTCGTTGACAAAATGAGCGATTGAATAAAAGTTCGTCTTGTTTTCGGGAAATTTTCGGCGATTCCTTTTGAACAGCTTGGAGGATAGCCTGCATGGCCAATACCAGCCAAGAAACGAATCAAAATAAACATCAATAAGCTTCCAGCAAGACCAAATGCAAATGAAAATATCGTAATGAGCGAAAGCGAAAGCATCAGTACCTTTTTATATCCAATCCTATCTGCGAGCCAGCCCCCAGGTATCTGCATTAACGAATAACCCAAGAAAAATAAACTCATTATCAAACCGGTTTGACTTGTTGTTAGATGGAATTGTTCAGCAATTGGGATAATTGCAGTCGAAATCATGTTTTTGTCCATGTAAATCATGGAATAACCAGCCATTAAAGCTGTAGTCAACAAAACTCCACCGGTATTCTTTTCCTTTGATACCGAAAGTTTTGCATCGCTTTGCTTCTTAATCGTTCCTTGAGAAACAGACATAAAAGGCTACCTCCGAATTAATATTTATGTAATCGCTTTCTTGTCTTCATTATAAATTTTTTAACTATTGAAAACATTCCAATCATTGTCGAAAACACACTCCATCATTTGCCCTTTTTCATTACTTGGCTTATTCAAACAACAAAAAAAGACCATTAAGTTTTAACCTAATGGCCTAATTTCAAAGAGATGAATGGCATTTAACGTCAAAGTGGATTGTAATAAGAGCTCCGAGGCAATGTTTTCCTCATAGATTTGCAAATCTGGATAGGCTCGCTGCTTGAGATACGTAATGATCTCTTGATCATAGATATACTGCTGATTGAGATTGAGCCAATTAAAGTAAAATGCACCATTATTTCTATCGAGAATGTATTTGCGAATTTGATAAGTGCCAGAAGGCAGCCCTGAAATCATGATTTTCTTTTCCTTTGTTAAGGAGCTCAAAAAGAAGCTTTCGACAGAATAAGTGGGATTAACATAGGAATTGTTATATATAGCTAATTGGTACCCTTGTTTCCCCTTCGTCAGTATAAAGTCCTCACCTTCGGCTAAAATTTCTTGCCCAATTTTTGCGACTAATTGCATGTTAAAAAACGCCGGACGTTTTATTTGATAATAATAAAGGAGGGCAATTCCATTCATTGCAATATTATCATTATTCATATTACTATTTTCTAATGAATGGGTATCAATCCAAAATCCCAAACCGGAAATCTCTTTTATAACATCAAGCATGTCTTTAAAAATGAGTGCTGATCGAAAAAAAGTTCCACTTAAATTTACTGTATTACCGTAAAGTGTATTCCAGTTTGTCAAGTAAATTGGTGTGCCAGCCAAGCCAGCTGAAGAAAGGTTTGCTTTTAATTCAATACACGACTTTTTTATATAATCTTTTACTCCCTTGAAGGAACTGTTATCCATATCGGTAAAGTCCACTTGTTCATTTGGATTGCAGCTGAAGCACACCAGGTCAATTTGATTCATTTGCTTTAAAAATTCAGTAACAGGGACTGATAATCCTTTTTCTAAGGAAAATGGTACATGAATTCCAACTTTTGCGGTGGAAGCCCTCTTTTTAACAGTTTGAAGGTATTCTTGATAAAAAGTCCGGGCTTTTTGATCCCACTTGGAGAACACCAATTCAAATTGCCACTTCCCGACAAAGTCATCTCCAAAATAACTGACGGCGTGCTGTAAAAAATCATCTAACATCCTTATATAATCGGGGCTGCTTACGACTTCCTTTTCAATCTCAACGCTAATGAATGGAATTAAACCCAGCCTTTGAAATTCGTTAAATAACGCATCAATCTTATAATAAGGCCCTCCTATTTGCAAAAACGGGTCCATTGTCGTAAAAGCGGGAGATAATAGGTTCGTGAAATAGGCATATTCAAAATGAAGCTGCTCCTGAACAAGCTTTAATTCTGCTTGGACTTCTTCATTTAATGCATATTCCAGCTGTCCAATCACCAGTAATCGCTGGGCTTTATCCCGGACAAGAATAGGCTCTTGCGGAAGATTAATATGTACCGCAGAAACCCCCGATTCTTTCACCGTAACTTTTTGGTCCTTTTGCGAAATATACTTGCTCAATTCAATTAAAAAGTGCGGCGAATTCACCAGAGTATATTGTTCGCTTATATTATTTACTTCCTGGAAAGGTTCTTTTTTATGAAGACCACGATATTCTGCAGGTGTTTGATTGTACATTTCCTTAAAAGCCTTGTTAAAAGCTTTCACATTTGGAAAACCATTATTTAACGAGACTTTCATAATGGTATGATCGGTATATAACAGCTCATGAACAGCTGATTTCAAACGGATTTGTTTTACATATTGTGAAAAGCTGACACCAACAGCCTGCTTGAAATAACGGGACAAATAGTATAGGGATAAATATTGCCGTTTGGCAATCTCTTCTAAAGACACTTGTTTACGATAATTTTTTTCAATAAAAGTAAGGATTTCCCTAATTCTTTCATCCTTCATTTCGATAAATCGATTCTGCCCGAGATGTGTGGTTTTGAAATTTCGGATAAGGAGTGTAACTAACTTGTAAATCAGGCTGTTGATTTCAAGTTCACTTCCATCCTGCTCTTGGTAATGTGCGATCAAAATTTCAGCCAAGAGTTGACGGAACTGATCAAACAGAAGATATAACCCATTATCCTCTTTTGATGAATGGCAGTCGAAATAACACACATGAATATCCTGATAAAGCTGCTCGATGGAATTTAGGGGAATTTGCAGCAATAATACTACATTATCTTCGTGCCCCTTAACGGTATGAACATCATTAGCATTAATTAGCAGGAGATCATTTTCCGCCAAATGCCAGGAATCTTGATTGACGATAACTTCAACTTCTCCCCGAATTACGAAAAGAATTTCTATTCCTAAATGGATATGCTGTGAGTGATGGCGAATATTTTGCAAACTGATTTGATAAGAATCTCCTAATGTTGGTTCAGACATGAACATTCACCTTTTTTAATGGGATTTTACCACTCCCCATCAAGCTTTAGCAAATCATTATCATACGTTATTTTATGTAATGTGATGGTAAGTAAGGTTTTTAATTCTATTAGTAAGAAAAAACGCAGCTCCCCGCTTATTGAAGTAAAGCAGTTATCAAATAAGTGAGGAGCTATAATACAGTCACAAATGAAGCTCCCGTTTGGTTAATATATTAATTTTTCAAAACCAGTGCTTTGGATATTGTCTTGTTTGAAATAAGTTATTATAGATCATCGATATAAAAACTAATAATAAGGTACCTATTACAATTGAAATCAGGAATCCCCAACCAGCTTGAGAATTAATAGAAACAAGGGCACTTGCCGCTGCGGGGGGATGAACAGTCTTTGTGCAAGTCATTATAATCAATACAATAGCCAATGTTAGACCGATAATGAGCAGGCTTTTACCAAAGAAGCTCCAAATGATAAGAGCTGATGTAGTAGAGATAATATGTCCTCCAATAACATTACGTGGTTGAGACAAGAGACTTTTATGCGCACCAAAAACAATAACACAGCTCGCCCCAAGAGGAGCTAATGCCATAGGGTATCCTAAATGGAAAGCTATAAAACTAATAATGATAATAGCAATGAGTCCACCTATAGCTGAAACAAAGGAATCCATATAATCTATTCTGTCTTTTTCCCTAGCTTCGCCCTTCATTTTCTTTAAGTATGCTGTTAAACCTATGTTTTGTTGATTGCTCCAACTTTTTTCAAGACTTTTTTCTAATTCCATAATTTATGTTTTCCTCGCGTTTTCTAAGTAAGTCGACAAGTCGACAGGGTTTTTTATATTGTTATCTTACAGGAAAACAATGAATTTTAAAATATATATCTTAATTTTCATTTTTTGTTTTCCATAAAACAGTTAACAACTTCCCTTATATCTGTAAGCATTGCGCGAGTGTTCCTAGTACTTTGTTAATTCATTAAGGCTTTACCGATAATAAAGAGTATAGATTAGTATCAAAAGAAACATCATTTTGGTACATATAATCTCTCAATATCCCTTCTTTTTTGAAGCCTAAATTTGTCAGCAACTTATTGGATGCTTTATTTTCAATAAAAACAATTGCTCCAATACGCGTTAAGTCAAGCTCTATAAAACCATAGGAAATCACTTTACTGACAGCTTCTGTTGCATAACCTTTGCCCCAATAATTTGGGAAAAGTGCATAGCTCAGTTCTGCTCTCTTATGTTCATGGAACCATTCTTGAAATCCAATCGTTCCAATAATGCCATCCGTTCCTTTCAATTCAATTCCCCATTTAATACCACGTTTTTCAACAAAATTCTTTGAAAAATTCGTAATGATTTGCTTCACCTGATCTATATTTGTTAATGGAGGTTGCCCATAATATCGTAATACATCTGGATTGGAAAAACATTTTAATAAATCCAGTGCATCCCCTTCAGCCAATTCTCTCAAGACCAATCGTTTTGTCTCTAATATTGGAAACATTTTTCCACTCCCTTTGCTAAAACTAGATCTATATCGTTCCAGAGGCACACCTCGTTAACACCGTACGTACTACCCTGACATATATCAGACTTCCATTTTTAAAAAAGGTCAGTCAGGTATACACCGGCTAACCTTATGATTAACGCATCCCTTAGCTATATAAAAACTTACCTGTTTCATTTATTAGGATTTGCCACTATGCTCCAGTTTCATGGCGATATTTCCCTTCTTGTGTCCTTCCTCTACATATTTATGGGCTTGAACTATTTCTTCAAACTCATAATATCTGTCAATGCCCACTACTAACTTCCCCGCTTCAACAAGTTTTTTGAGGAAGTTTAGAGCTTCGGGAGTTTCAGGTGAATTTTGACTCAATATCAGCTTCTTGCCTGTTGTCAATTTAGTCCATAGCATTCGTACACCGGGTAACGGCTTGGCAACATTTAGATAAGTTCCGTCCTTCTTCAGCGATTTTATACAAGCGTAGGTCTCACCGCGTTTACAATAGCTTACTCGCCTTCATTTATCTTCATGCCTCTAATAAGAACTTCAGCCACTTCAGGACGTGTAAACTCAAGTGGCGGGACAAGGCCGTTCCGGAGCATTTCCCTGACTTTGGTCCCACTTAATATAAACCTATCTTCATCTTTGTGGGGACATGTTTTCAGGGAAGCCATATTCAAACATTTTTTGCAGTAAAAGCTATGTTCATAGAATAGAGGTTTAATGCCAATTTTCAGCGGATCAAACTGGCTAAAAATTTCCTGGGCATCATATGTCCCATAATAGTTGCCTACACCCGCATGATCTCGGCCGACAATGAAATGCGTGCACCCATAATTCTTTCGGACAATTGCATGAAATACTGCTTCCCTGGGCCCAGCATAGCGCATTGCTGCTGGGTATATGGCAAGTAAAACCCTATCCATTGGATAGTAGCCTTTTAGTAAGGCTTGATAGCTTTCCATCCGAACATCCGCAGGTATATCATCTTTTTTCGTTTCACCGACAAGAGGATGCAATAATAGTCCATCAACGGTTTCCAATGCAGTTTTTTGCAAGTATTCATGTGCACGGTGTACTGGGTTTCTCGTTTGAAAACCGACAACAGTATTCCAACCTAAATCCGTGAACATCTTTCTCGTTTCGGAAGGGCTCATATGAAATTCCCCGAATGGCTCATGCGATGACCTATTTATTAAATAAATTGGTCCCGCAACATAGATATCCCCTTGTCCAAACAGCTTTTTAACCCCAGGGTGATTGGGATCGTCTGTTTTGTATACGAGTTTTGCTTCCTCCAGTTTATCGTATTCAAACGTTTCTTCCACCTGTATGATACCAGCAAGTTCTCCGTCATCACTGTATAAAGCGACCTCATCGCCGATGTTCAGCCGGTTTGCCTCTTCCTTCGTGACAGGAAGAGTGATCGGTATCGTCCATGGCAAGCCATTTGCCAGATGCATATCTTTAATGACACTTCGGTAATCTTCTTTTCCCATGAATCCTATAAGCGGGCTGAACGCTCCGTTTGAAATCATTTCCAGATCGGAAACATTCCATTTCGAGATGGTCAGGGACGATAAGGATTTACACTTTTCCAAGTATTCCACACGGTCATTTCTTGATATTTCACGTTGAATCAGTTTCCCGCCATGTGGATCGATACTGGTTCTTTGAACCTTCATTTATAACCCCTCAATCATTTGATTTGGTTTGTTTCATATTCTTTTATTCTAATTCGGCCAAGTCGATGTTAAAGACCATTGTCCTTTAAATAATTCATGACCTGCTGCACACATTCTTCAATGGTGTATTGACTGGTTTCAATTAGTACCTCCGGATTTTCCGGTTCTTCATATGGAGCCGAAACGCCTGTGAATGAGGTGATTTCCCCACTTCTAGCTTTCTTGTACAATCCTTTGGGATCCCGTTTTTCGCAGGCTTCGATGGGACACTTTACATAAATCTCAATAAACTCATCCTGTTGTACTTTTTTTCTTACTTCCTCCCTGTCACTCGCATAAGGCGAAATGAAAGTGGCCAACACCACTATTCCGCTATCCACAAATAGTTTGGAGACTTCTCCGATTCGCCTTATATTCTCTTTACGGTCACCAGAGCTGAAACCAAGGTCTTCATTTAATCCATTCCGTAGATTGTCTCCATCTAAAATATATGTCGAAATTCCCATCGCATGCAGTCTTCCCTCGACCATGTTGGCAATGGTGGACTTACCTGACCCTGATAAACCAGTAAACCAAAGAATATAGCTTTTATGTCCGTGCTGAGCTTGCCTTAGCTCTTTCGTAATGGAAAAAGAATGTTGATGGATATTCTCTTGTTTACTCACACTATCTCCCCTTTAATTTTTATGGAGCCCCTTTTTGTTGTTCCGGATGACAAATACCAAAGAACCTGCCCATCCGATCAATATCAGCATATATATAACGGGGACCCAATGATCCTGAAGAGACCATGTGCCAAGCAGCGTTCGAGCATTCGTCAAAATGATAAAACCCCCGACAAGGACTCCCAATAAATAAGATGGCAATTTCGTAACGATCCATGCAGCAATCGGAGCAGCAATAATCCCCCCTACCATCAGGGAGGTTACCCAAAACCAGTTCACTTCCTGCCAACCTAATGCAATGAGAAACCCCAAGGTTGCGGAAACAGCAATTGCAAACTCACTAGTGTCAACTGTACCGACCACTTTTCTGGCAGGAACACCGTCTTGGGATAATAGGACTGGAGTTGTGATAGGACCCCAACCGCCCCCACCCGTTGCATCTGCGAAGCCCGCTATCAATCCCAAGGTGATTGATTTTTTTCTTGAAAGATCAATTGATTTCTTTTCACTTTTTGTCTTAGACGTTTTTAAAAAGCGGAAAAGGACATACACACCAAGAATCAGCAGAAATATCGAAATGTATGGCTTTATCAGATCACCAGGTAAGTTACTTAAAAAGCACGCTCCTGCAAATGCCCCGATAGATCCAGGTATGATTAATTTGTAAAGTGCCTGGCGGTCGACATTCCCGAACTTCATATGTGAAATGCCTGATGCGGCGGTCGTCACGACTTCTGATAGATGAACGGATGCAGAGGCCACTGCCGGTGCGATTCCGAATGTCAGCAACATCGATGTGGATGTAACCCCATATGCCATGCCTAATGAACCATCGATCAGCTGAGCCAGAAATCCGATAAACGCAAATATAATGAGTTTTCTCATTTTCTCCTCCTACAAAGCATTCCTTTTTTATATCGTACCTGTTGTACTGTATCAACCAATGCACTTACGCTCGTCCACTGTCGATTAACGCAATGAAGCCCTTCCTGACAAAAGCTTTAATTCGTGACAGTCCCCTATTATTAAGGAAAATGAATGATTTCTATAAGATATGCAATGAGCTTTATGTATGTTATAGACTCATATAAAAATTAGGAAATTTCATTTGGCCACCCTCGAGGACCGGTGATGAAAGTCAAGCCCTTTCAACAACTAAAGGAGGTCCCTGTTTATAAAAACAGGGACCTCCTTTACATCTTGCTCACCTATTGTTGTTTCCTAAGTTCATTTACCAATAATTTTTTCATTTTGGCATGATGTCGATTAACCACCAGCCTATTTTCCCTTTTGATGCAGCCTTCATGCTTTTTAGAGCCCATTTCTGTATGAATCCTATATAGTAATAGCGGTTGAGGCACAAAGAGAAACTTGAAATTTTGCAAGATCCGCAACCATAAATCATAATCGTGTGTATATAGAAGCGACTCATCAAATATTCCGATGAGCTCAAATACCTTCCTGTGAATCATGACCGAGCAGCCATTAATAATATTTCCTCTGATCATTGCTTTAATAAGTTCAAGCTGATTAGGTGGGTATATCCCTATAATCGGAGTAATGATTTCGCCATTATCATCAATGCAGTAATAACTAGTATAACTGAATCGTGCATCTTCCCTTACCATTGCTTCCAACTGGATCTCTGTCTTCTCAGGGTAAAAGATATCATCTGAACTAAGCCAGCATACATAATCGCCTGTTGCATTTTTGATGCCGGTATTCAATGCACTGGCCGTTCCCCCATTTTCCTTTTTGATATATGTTATTTTATCTAGAAACGGATCGATTCTTTCTGAATATAATGTAGAGCCATCATTGACTACGATAATCTCAATATTTTTGTAGGTTTGGTTGAACAAGCTCTCCAAAGCTTTATCGATATATGGACAATTATAGAATGGAACAACAATCGATACTTTAGACATTTATGAACCGCCTTTCAATTGATTACCATGTATTTCGTGAGCATCAGGGCTATCCGTTTTATAAAAAAAACCATTTTTCATATTAATATTTATTTCACACTAATTAAGATATGAACCATTCCCAATCGAGTCATCCCAAATTAAAACGGCTATAAATCCAATTTGTGAATCATACGTATATTACATAGCTCTTTGTCACATCCGTTCAAAATGGATGATTTGTGCTAACTTTTGTTTTGAAAGGTAAAGTCCAACCTAAATATGAGATCTGTTGCTCCATTATTTTTAAGGAGGGGAATAATGAATATATTGTTTGTTTTTTATGTTCCAAGTGGTGGAGTGGAAACATTAAATCGGCAACGATTTGCCGCACTAAAAGAATACGGTATCGATGCTCATTATCTATATTATGATAACAGAAGGAATTTCTTGAATGACCACAGTGCCCCAACTTTTATTACGAACGATGATGCTGAAATTCAAAAAATATTGGAAAAGGGAGATTATTCCGCTATCGTGGTCGTTTCAGATTTCAAAACTTTACCGAGATTCAGGTCCATGGGGTATAAAGGAAAAATGATTATCGAAATCCAGGGTTACGGTCCAAAACATGTGGCAAGATCGGCTCTTTCAAATGCAATCCCAGATGTCAATGCCCATGCAGATGGATTCCTTAACCCAAAGACTCCTCATATCATGCAATTATTAGATGAACTTTACCCAACGTTCCCAAAGTTCAGTTTTAATAATTGCTTTGATACAAGTCAATTCTGCTACAAACCAACACCTTTAGATGGCTATAGAAAAGTGGCTTGGATAGGAAGGATCGAAGATAATAAAAATTGGAGTGAATTCCTGAAGATCGGTTATCAACTAATTAACAATCATAATCCGAAAATACAATTACTTATGTTCGAAGATCCCACCTTAAGTGACCCTAACGAAAGAGATAAATTCAATAAATTAATAAAACGGTTAAATTTAAGCTCAAAGCTTACTTTGCATTCAAATGTCCCAAATTCCCAAATGGCTGATTTTTTCTCTGAAATTGGGGATTCCGGAGGCTTTTTATGCTCCACTTCAAAAGTTGAAGGTGCCCCTTACGCACTCCTTGAAGCGATGAGTTGCAGATGCCCTGTGCTGACGACGGATTCAGATGGGGTCAGGAGCTCAATCATTCATAATCGAACGGGAAAGTTTTACTCTTTAGGAAATATCGATAATGCAGTCAGAGAGGCAAAGGAATTAATGAATAACCAGACACTAAGGGAAAGCATCCGGTCAAATGCCCTTGAGCACGTCAAAACTCATTTTAGTCCTGATTTGTATGCACAAAACTTCATCAATATGCTGGAGTCATTAGGAATAGATTCCAAGTGAAAAGAAACCGCCGGAATTTTTTCATTCCGGCGGTTTCTTAATTGACTATCATATTAGGAACTAGTTTGAGGCGCTTTGTTCCATTTTGAAATTTTCCAATTGCTTTTGCTCGTCTACTGTAAGTGATTGAAGTTTTTCGTAAAGAAGTTTTTTGGCAAAATCATATAATTCCAAATCCAATGCGTTATATTTTCTAATCAAGTTTATTAAGTCCGATGGCACTTCTTTTTTGGCCAAGCGATTTTTAGTAATATTTTTTCTTGTATAATGGATATCCCCCCAGGCATATTCCTTTTTCAGGCAAAAAAGTGTTTCATTGAACAACTCAGTGACTCCCACCACAGAAAATGACTTTAGGTTTTCCTTGGCTTTTTCAATGTCAGGGATCTCCTGGCTGCCGCATACCATCAATGTTTGTAAATTGGGTGCTTCAGGCCCTTTGACTACAAACTCCTCTAAGGTCATGTCTTTAACCATTTCATAGCCAGGATAATCCTTCAAAAAATAATAGGAAGAAATGACACGGTCTACCGGGTCACGTAACATCGTAAAATAATTGAATGGCCGTGAAAACTCCTGATGTATCCCATAGAAATAATGACCTGTAATCGCTTTGATATTCCTCTTTTCCGCTTCCGTTAATTCATCCATTTTCATCATCTTCATTTCAAAAGAGTCATGATCAAATATTTCGTTAAGCTTGTATTGTTTTTTAAATATTTCATTTAAAGTCGTTCCACCAGTTTTGGGGATATGCATAAATATATCGAGAAGACCTTCAGACATAATGATTCCTCCATTCTAGTTATAAAAATCGTGCACTATAAGTTCTTTAAATTTTTTTTGAGAATGGGCCGGTAATGGGTTTCAATCGTAAGAATATCTTTTAACATCTCAGGTTGGAATCTGCTTGTACCCGATTCTTCATGTATTCTGAACTTCGTTAAGACTTCATCCAAATAATACATTTTATAACCATTTACCAATAAACGAAGCCACATTTCATAATCATGGGTATAACGATGATATGGATTGAAGTAACCAACCGCCTCGAATACATCTTTCTTCAAAACGACAGTACAGCCATTCACGGCATTACGAAGTAAAAAAGCATGGTACACTCCGTTTTCAATATCTGAAAAGCGTTCGCCAGTCCAAGATAGAATGACTTCATCATTTTTGTTTATACTATCAAAATTCGTAAAACTCACCTTTGCATTATGTTCGAGCATAAACGAAATTTGCAGTGACACCTTTTCAGGAAGAAAATAATCATCCGAGCTTAACCATGCGATATATTCTCCCGTAGCAGCATGTATCCCATGATTCAATGCAGTAGCAGTTCCCCCGTTCTCTTTTCTTAAATAACGGATTTGTTCCAAGAACGGCTCGATTTTTTCAGTATAAATTGTCGATCCGTCGTCGACGACAATGACCTCTACATTCTTATATGTTTGATCAAGCGCACTTTGAATGGCGTGATCTATATAGGGACAATTATAAAATGGAATAATGATTGATACTTTCGGCTCCATTGCCTACCCTCCTGAAGAATTTATAGCGTATTTTTCCGACTGCCTACAATTGATTTATCACTTTTCCTTTAATTCACGATGAAAGGCAAGGATGTCCATTAAAGATGATTCAAGTGGGATATTAGGCTTCCATCCTAAATTCACTAGCTTAATAGGATCGATTGCCGCTTTATTTTCGATTAAATCATTTCGTTTTGAATTGACCTTGATATCACCTGTCGTTACCGACCTATAGCCTTCTATGATTTCTTCTAAAGAACGATTATTACCTGAAGCAACATCATACGTTTCTCCAGACTGCCCCTTTCTCAAAAGAAAATCATATGCTCTCACTGCATCTCTTACATCCAGAAAATCACGTTGGTCATTCGGATTATCGACTTCAAGGACCATTTCCATTCCCTTCCTTTCCATATCTGCAATTTTTTTCGCAAATATGGAACATACCCCATTTGAAAATCCAGGTCCAATTAGATTGGCTGGTTTTGCAATGATGATGTCCATGTCATATAAAACCGCCCATGATTGTGCTATAAGTACTTGAAGTGTTTTACTTAAACTATAAGGATGTGGAATGGAAGAGATCGAACCAGGATCAATTTGAAGAGCTGAGCCAACTATCACCATTTTACAGGTTGGACTTTCTTTGCGAATTGCATCAATTAAATATGCAGTGGACATGGTATTTGCCTCCAGAGTCGATACAGGTTCCGACCATGACTCCCCAACGTGGTTTTGTCCGGCTAAATGAAGAAGGTACTGAGGTTTGGTCCTTTTGATGAGGTTCTTTACATCGGTTTCATTTGTCAGGTCACAGCATTCTGCATGTATCCTACCTTCGAAATTCATCTTTTTTCTTGAAACCGCCGTAATATCAAATCCTGATTTCAGGAAGTGTGCGCATGCATGCCTGCCTGTAAACCCACTAGCCCCTGTGATCATTAATTTTCCTTGTTGATTCATTGATTTCTCATCCAATCATTATTGATGTTAATAACCGCTTTAATCGACTCAAGGTTATCCAAATATTCATTGATAAAAGGATTCCGGATTTACTGGTATTTTCCTGACACACTGGGTCAGCATGAACAATCGCTCGTAACACATCAAAACGTTATTGTTCTATAAATCACCATTAGCAGCTATTTACAAATCCATAGTAATCATAAACACAGTCTCTTATTACACTATGTTTAAACCCCTCTATTGCTATGGGCTGTTCTCACATCTACCGTCAAAAGGGCTTTCACTTAAGGATGAACAATATCTTAAATGCTGAACTTTTTTTGAGCTGAAAATTGTGGGAATATTCGTTTCCATATATAAGGATATTTTGGAAGTGGATTTTTCAGGAGGGTTGTACATAATGGGTCAATATGCTGCGACAGGAAAATGCCAAACATATTTTTAGATGAAAATATTCATATTATGAATAACTTGTCTATACAAAAACCTTCTCAAATTAATATGTTAGAGTATTCCAATAAAAGAGGTGTTATAATTTGGGAAAATTTTTAGATGCACAAACTTCACAGAATGCCAGTTATCGTGACTCCATCTCGATACCGGTCACCACTACACCTGCACTCTTCGGCTCATTGGGCCTAAACACTACTGGTGCAGGACCGAATATCAGGGTCGAATTCACTTTCACCGCAACTCTTAGCTCTCTAGCTGCCATATTAACTCCCGTCAACATTGAAATTTATAGAGGGACAGGCGTAGGACGCGTACTGGTTTATTCAGCACAACTAACATTACCCGTTGCAGGTTTAGGTGTTGCCTCCGAAACGATCATCACCCTAGCAGGAGCGGACTTCAATCCACCATCCCCTAATAACTTTTTAGTATATCAATCGTTCATAAGTATACCTGGCGGAATTGTCATCGCACCGACTCGTACTGGCCCAGAAAGCTTTTTCGCAGCTGCATTTTCCAACTAAATACTTCTAAGGGCAATGAAGAATATTAGATTTACCTTGTTTATAATGGTGGCGAGTGCTTCTTGATTGGACAAGTACTCGTTTTTTCATGAAATGAAATTCAAAAATATGGGAATCCCTTAAATAAGCTACATAAACCCATGTGATTCGTCTATAGCATCATTTTTTCCCCGAATAGTTATAAAGAGATAACTTAAAATGGCGTATCAAAAGCATGATAAGGGGAGATTACCGTGAAAATATTACTTGCCACTTTTTGGGTAACACCACATGTTGGCGGTGTATGGAACTATATGCAGCAATTAAAGGAAAAGCTTGAAACTCTTGGTCATGAGGTCGATTTCCTAAGCTATGGTGAAAACCATGAATATGTTCATATCATTAACGAAAATCGTAGAATAGATATGGATTCACTGCCTCAAGAAGTATTAATGGAACAACAAGATTCATCCCTCCATAGTGATCCAGTGATTGCTTATTATGCCTCAAAGTGTGATTTTTTTCAGTTTGCCGCTAATAATTTAGGATTGGAAAAATATGATGTCATTCATACACAAGATATATTTTCGACCGTCTGCATTAACCGGATACGAACCGAAAAAACTGCTCTGGTCGCTACCCTTCATGGTTGTGTCGCTCACGAGCTAAGGAGCGCGTACTACAGCTCCAATACGCAAAAGAAAAGCTATGCAAAACAAGGTTGTGATTATTTTAACCGACTCGAATATGAAGGTGCGACCTCGGCTGACTATACGATCGTAGCCAATGAATGGATGAGAAATATTTTAACGGATGAATTTCAAGTGCCGAAAGAGCAACTTAGCGTTTTTCACTATGGATATGATATCGAATCCTTCTTGAAGCGAATGAACGAAAAAACCGAGATCCAACGCCCAAATGATAAGAAAGTGATTATCTATACTGGTCGCCTGAATGAGTTTAAAGGAGTACATCATTTGATAAGCGCACTCAAGGAATTAAAAAAGACTAGAAGTGATTGGGTTTGCTGGATTGTTGGGGATGGTCCCAAAGAATTGGAGTTGAAAAACAAAAGCAAAGCGGAGGGATTGGAAAGTGATGTGATTTTTATGGGAAGGCGGGATGATGTTCCTTTTTTGTTATCTCTTTCGGATATCTTCGTTCTTCCAACATTGATGGAAAATCAGCCGTTGTCTGTAATTGAAGCACAAATCACCGGAAAAGCTGTCATTGCCAGTGATGTAGGAGGAGTACCAGAAATCATCGAACATGGAATTACAGGTGTATTATCACCTGCGGGGGATGAACAGATGTTAACCATGCATATCAATTATTTATTGGAGAATGAGTCCTATATGAAAACCCTTGGTTTAAATGCCCAAAAATGGGGGCTGGAACATTGGTCACCCGATAAAGCCGTCCAAAAGGTGCTAGGTGTATATGAAAACGCACTTTGCAAAAAGAGAAATAAATGATGTCTACAAGAAAGGTGCTAACCACTTATTGCGTCAGCACTTTTTTTCATTTTCCTTTCTTTTTTGGCAATGCTAGGTACCTGTTTAAGACATTTTTGAACGTATTACATACAATACTAAAAACATATAAGAGGAGTATGATGCATGAAGGCTATCGTGACAGGAGGGGCTGGGTTCATCGGTTCCCATCTCGTTGAAGAACTTATCTTAAATGGTGCCGAGGTACATGTATTGGATAACATGATATCCGGACACAAAGAATATGTACATCCAAATGCCATCATCCATACTGAAGATATATGCAGTGAGGCAGCTGTCCAAATCATCGCGAGGGAAAAGCCGGATGTCGTTTTCCATTTGGCAGCACAAGCTGATGTGAGCCGTTCCATACTTGAACCCCAATATGATGCTGATGTGAACATTAATGGAACAATTAATATTCTTCGGGCTTGTCATGAATCTTCTGTAAGTAAACTGATCTTTTCCTCCACCTCAGGAGTTTATGGCAATTTACAGAAAGAACTGATTTCCGAAGACGACCCGACAGGCCCCATTTCTTATTATGGATTATCAAAACTGACTGCCGAATCATATATCCGCCTGTTTCATCAGTTATATGGGCTCCCCTATACGATTCTTCGTTATGGAAACGTTTATGGGCCGAGACAAACAGCAAAAGGCGAAGGCGGAGTCGTCGCAGTCTTTTTGGAAAAACTCAAAAAAGGGATGCCTTTAAGCATTCACGGTGATGGTGAACAAACTCGTGATTTTATATATGTGAAAGATATAGTGCATGCTAACATCGCTTCGGTGAATCGTGGTAATCAAGAAACGATCCAGGTCAGCACTGCACAGAAAACATCAGTAAATCAACTATTGGAAATGCTAGCACAAATTCATGGTTCAAAAGTGAGTACACTCCATTCAGCCGCAAGAACAGGAGATATCAAACACAGCTGCCTCGATAACAGGAAAGCACGGCAATCGCTGAATTGGTATCCAAAGACTGATATTTTCAAAGGGTTATCCGAAACCTATTCCTTCTCGAGTAAGAAGTAGTTAAAATGATATCCCCCATGCTCCCCTTTAAGACCACTACCACATCTTGTATGGATCTCTACCTTTACACCTCATACCGCTGCTACATTCAAAATTAAAGACGCACTAAAAAGGGTTACGTTTTCAATCTATCATTTCTCCCGAAAACCCAAATTTTCGGGAGAATATCAGTGGTCATTTTTAGGATCGTTTATAAAAAGGGTGCCATCGAAAACGATGTTTTTTTAAAATCCTTCGTATAGTATTCATAAGTTGAACAATTTCTAAAGCATTACTCTATTTATCAACTAAAATGGTAGCGCTTTCATAAAAATTTCACCTTTACACTCAAAAACTCAACGACTTTCGCCACTTATATTCCCCTCGGGTTTATATAATATCAACTTTACATTTTTGTTTTAAAGAAAAAGACCCCTCGGATAGTTAACTTTTTCATCAAAGCGATGCGAAGTTTCCTACACGAAGAGATCTTTACATAACATGACCATTTTCAGCCTGAAATCTAGTTTTTTGGTCACGAATGGATTAAACCATTCAACCAATCGACTTGTTTTCTTCATTTTTCCTCATCCAATCTCTTAATTCCACCAGCATTTCTTCGTAAGTAGGCAGTTTGTATTGAAAATCATTTCTTGTATTTTTAATGGTTCGATCTAAATTAATAAATGAATCAGGAATGATTTCCACATCGGTTTTCTTGAAGATTTGCTGTATCAATGTCAATAAGGCCGCTTTTGAGATCTTTTCATCTGAGCCAAGATGATATAACCCAGTAATGTTCTTTTGGATCATCGTGTCCAGTGCCTTAGCCAGCTCGAGAGTCGTTACACCATTCCATAGCACTTTTTCGTATCCTTTTATTTCTCCCTTTTGCTTCATGAACCAAAGAAATAAACCAATTCCATTTTCTTTTAGCTCCGGGCCGATTATGGAGGTTCGTATAGTCAAATGTTTTTCACTAATGATTTCACCCAAATGTTTTGATTGGCCATAAATTGTGGAGCTGTCGGGTACATCATTCTCAGTATAATCACCTTTTGACCCTGAAAATACACAATCTGTACTGATATGAATCAATTTTCCATTATTGCGTTCAGTCAATTTAACAAGCTGATGGGGAAAAACACTATTAACCTGAAAAGCGAGTTTCGTATTATCACTAGCATGCTCATTTAAAATGCCGATACAATTAATCGTAATGTCAGGTTTAACTTTATCCATGATTTCCTCTAGACTCGTTACATCGGTTACATCCAGATATAGTCCCTTATTATCATTCGGATCCCTTGACGTATAGGTCACCTGATACTTCGGGTCCTGTGTGAAATACTCCTTTATTACATGGCCTGCCATCCCTTGTCCACCAAGGACTAATACCTTCATGTTAAATAAAGCCCCCGTTCTTTAACATTTCCTCGATCTGGGCTTTATCCATAAGTCCTGTGCCAGAGTTATAGTCTTCTAAACTAACCGGCTGGTATTTAGAATAATGTTCTTTTATCCCATCTATGTGAATGGCCGGCAATATGACATAATACTCATCGTCATAGGCAATCGCTGTTGTGCTTTCATATTCTGAAAGCAGGATCTCATGGAGTTTTTCACCAGGACGGATGCCCAGGACATCTACACCTACATTTGTTTTCCCGGATGTTTCTATCAACACTTCAGCTAAGTCAATAATTTTACAGGAAGGCATTTTCATCACGAATATTTCTCCGCCGACACTTTCAAAAGTAGCCTTGAATACCAATTTTATCGCTTCTTGAATGGTTAGAAAGAACCTTGTCATATTCAAGTCCGTTATCCCGATTTTCCCCTTTTCCTTGATTTGCTTTTTGAATACATGAATGACGCTTCCATTCGTACCCATGACATTTCCTCCGCGGATACATACGAATCTAGTTTTCGTGTTTAATGTATTAGCGTGTATGATCAGTCTTTCCGCCATTGCTTTTGATAGACCATAAAAATTGGATGGATTCGAAGCCTTGTCGGTAGATATATTCACAACAGAATGCACATTACAGCTTATAGCTGCCTCTATTACATTCTGTGTTCCGATTACATTCGTCTTTAATGCTTCAATGGGCTGATCTTCACAAACAGGAACATGCTTTAATGCAGCCAAGTGGAAAATATAATCAACACCTTGGCAAGCTTCCAATAAAGCTTCCTTCTCTTTTATGTCTCCGATAATAAAATGCAATTTCGGATTATTATCAAACTCTTGTTTCATTGTGAATTGATTGGATTCATTTCTTGAGAAAATTCGTATTTCACGCGGTTCAAAATCCAGTAGTTGCCTTACCAATTCATATCCCCATGAGCCTGTACCGCCCGTTACCAAAATTGTTCGATTCTTAATCAATTTCATGGCCTCCCAGTATTATTTTAAGCACTTTATCTGAAACGTTTTTATGGTCGTAGCCTTCTGGAAAGGTCCAGTCTTTTTGCTGGTTAACCATAATCTTCACACAATTGACGATTTGTTCAGCATTAATTCCCGATAACATATTGCTGCCTGACTCAATTGTTTCAGGCCTTTCCGTAGTTTTTCGTATCGTAACCGCAGGAACATGGAACAAGCAACATTCCTCTTGGACGGTTCCGCTATCGGTCAGCACACAAAAAGCGCTTTTTTCAAGCTTAACGAAGTCGAAGAAACCAAATGGCTCATGGAATTCAATTAGTGGATGTACATCTAAATTGGGACTGAGTTCAATGCGAGATTTTGTCCGGGGATGTAAGCTGCATATGATTCTTTTTTGATAGGTTTCGGCAACCAAATTAATGCCTTTCATAATTTCCGTCAAACGGTCTTCATAATCAACATTTTCGGCTCGATGGGCAGTTACGAGGAAATAATCCTCCTTTTTCAAATTCATTTTGTCCAAAATTCCACTTTGCTCGATCTCATTGTTGTAATGATTCAAAACTTCGTAAATAGGGTTTCCCGATAAATATATCCTTTTGCTGGGGATACCTTCTTTCAGAAGATTCTCTTTACTTTGAGGAGTGTAAGGTAAATTCAAGCTTGATACAGCATCAATGATCTTTCGATTTTTCTCCTCAGGCACTTCCAGGTCAAAGCAACGGTTTCCTGCTTCCATATGAATGACGGGTATTCCCAGTCTTTCTGCTAAGATGGAGCTGAGCCCGGAGTTCGTATCCCCCAACACTAATACTTTGTCTGGCTTTTCTTTTAATAGGATTGTCTCTAAATTCTTAAAGATCGCCGATAACTGTTCGCCGAGTGTTTTCTGTTGATTCAGCAAGACGTAATCGGGTTTCCTTACCTGTAACTGTTGGAAGAATATTTCGCTTAAGGATGTAGTGAAATTTTGTCCGGTGTGTACTAGAATATGTGAATCGGCATACTGATCCAATTTCTTTATAATGAGACTTAATCTGATGATTTCAGGTCGAGTCCCTAAGATGGTCATTACTTTCACGATTTGCACTCCTTACTCTTTTCTGGTATATGGCCTCTCCTTCTACCCTTTATTGTATGCACTGCCAATCCTATTGTTATAGGCTAACCTATTAGATTTCGGTCTATTTAAAACATATAACCGCGTTTATAGACAGCACTTCCAACTCGGGCCAAGACCCGTTTATAGACTTTTAAAAAAAAGACATGGAATGACTCCAAGTCTTTTTTGGTAGAACATCTGCCTTAGTACACTGAAGCATTATCATCCTTATTAGGTAAATGTTTCATCCATTTTTCAAAACCTTGTTTGTTACCCTATGGAATTATGGGAAATCATTCTGAATTGAATTCCACTCCAATCTATTAAAAATGCTATATGTCCTTATGGGGACATATAGCATTTTTATCATTTTTGGAATTGTAATTGATGCAGATTGGCAAAAATGCCCCCCTGCTCAAGTAAGTCATCGTGACCGCCCTCTTCAGCAATTCCTTCTTCCGTAACAACCACGATCTTGTCAGCATTTCGAATGGTTGCCAATCGGTGTGCGATAATTAACGTAGTTCTGTTTTCAGCTAGTTCTGTAAGAGCCTGCTGAATTATTCTTTCCGTCTCAGTATCGAGTGCAGAGGTTGCCTCATCGAGAATTAATATTGGCGGATTCTTCAAAAACATCCTCGCTATTGCAATTCGTTGTTTTTGTCCTCCAGATAATTTCAAGCCACGTTCACCTATTTGAGTTTCATAGCCTTCTGGAAGTCCTTCAATGAAAGTCTCCAAATGGGCTTTCCTTGCAGCATCTTGAATTTGTTCATCCGATGCTCCAAGCATTCCGTACGCAATGTTCTCTTTTACTGTTCCTGTGAAAAGAAACACGTCTTGCTGGACTATGCCAATTTGTGAGCGCAATGATTTTTTCGTCATCTCACGAATATCAATTCCATCAATGGATATTGAACCGGCCTTAACATCATAAAATCTTGGGATCAATGAACATATGGTCGTTTTCCCAGCTCCCGAAGGCCCGACAAAAGCAATGGTCTCACCAGCCTTAATTGTAAGATCAATACCTTTTAAAACTGGCTTTTTGTCTTCATAGTTAAAAGAAACGTCTTTAAAGGAAATATCGCCTAAAAGGGTGGTTACCTCTATTGCATCCTTTTTATCGACGACATCTGGCGCTACATCCAGAAGTTCCGTAAAACGCTTAAAGCCGGCCATCCCTTTTGGATAGAGTTCCATCAACGCACTGATTTTGTCGATCGGCTTAAACAATACGTTAACATATAAGACGAATGCAACCAGTTCACCATAAGAGAGCTGCCCATGAAATGTTAGCCAAGCACCAAGCACCAACACGGCAAGGGTCATAAACCTCGTCATCATGTATATGCCCGATAAGCTAAAGGACATAACCTTATATCCAAGAAGTTTCGCTTTACGGAATCGGCGATTATTAGTAGCAAATCTTTTCATTTCATATGTTTCATTAGTAAAGGATTGTACAACCCTCACTCCTGAGACGCTATCTTCCACACGGGCATTTACATCCGCAACTTCTGTATACATTTTCTTCCAGGCTTTATTCATCTTTAAATTACTTATGACAATTAATAAAACGAGGAACGGTAAAATACAAACCGATACGAGTGCCAGTTTCACATTGATTGTCAACATAATCCAAAATGCGCCTATAAAAGTCATGAAGGCAATGAATAAATCTTCGGGACCATGGTGAGCAAGTTCCCCAATATCGAAAAGGTCATTGGTTATGCGGCTCATGATATGGCCGGTTTTCGTGTTATCAAAAAAACGAAAAGATTGTTTCTGCACATGCTCAAATAATTCTTCACGCATATCAGTCTCGATATTGATACCCAATTTGTGCCCCCAATACCCTACGATGAACTGTAAGAAGGTACTAATGATATAAAGGAGGAACAAACCGGCACTTACCGAAACAATTGCAGACCAGTCGTCGCCAGGCAGCAGTGTATCTATGAACCACTGAACAGCTAGCGGAAATGCAAGTTCTAGTACAGCAACGACCACTGCACTGAAGAAGTCAATAATGAATAACCGCTTATGCGGCAGGTAATATGAAGCAAAACGTCGAATCATCAAATTTTTCTCCTTTTTTACATATATTAAGGAGTATAATTCCATATTCAATATTCAGCAAGCATTTGAGAACCCCCTTGTTCATATTATGGTAAAATCATCTATATAAAACAGGCCAACCCGGCTCATGCAATCTAGTAAATTAAGGAGTGAATCCAGTGTAAAAATTATAACCATTCTAAATATCCATGAACTTTATTTTCGCAAAAGGATGGTATATATGAAAAACTCATCTTTTCGATACCTTTGGATCGGTCAGTCGTTTGCAAATCTAGGTGATATATTTTATGTAGTCGGGTTGATTTCATTATTATATACTTTGACGGGATCTGCTTTTTATTTGAGCTTGCTTCCGTTCACTACAACGATTTTTCGGTTTATCAGCAGTTTACTCTCCCCCCTTATTATCGACAGGTTTCCTTTAAAAAGAATCCTTGTACAATCTCAATGGTGGAAGTTCATCTTACTCGTTGGCCTAGGAATCTATATAACAAATTTCAATCATGGTTTTGCTGTTGTCGTCATTTGCTTCATTGCCTCCATTTCATTATTGGATGGAGTCGCTGCCCCGGTCAGCGCAGCTTTGGTTCCTCAATTAGTTCCGAAAGAAGAACGGATGAAAGCAAATGGTTTCTTGAATATGATCACCCAGACCATCTTTGTAGCAGGATGGCCACTAGGTTCCGTCTTATTGATAAGTACCAACAGCAGTTTCATCATTTGGCTTACGGTCATGCTTTTTGCCGTTTCAACGATCTATACAATGAAAATAGAAGTCTCAGAACGAACGACCGACTCTGTTGTTCCGTCAAACTGGGGTTCGATTAAATCCGGATGGGTTTCGATTCGACAAATCCCAACTATCCGTACACTCATTTCCATTGATTTTATAACTACTTTGGCTTCAAGCGTGTGGATGGCTGCCGTTATATATGTATATGTTGAACAGAACCTGGAACTAGGTGAGGAGTGGTGGGGATATATTAACACAAGCTACTTTGTCGGCATGATATTCAGTGGATTGATCGTCATCCGTTTTGCCAAGTTACTAGAAAAATATATAGGGTTCTTCATCACTTTCGGGATATTTCTCAGTTCAATGCTAACCCTGCTTTTTGGAACTACCAGTATTCCTGCTTTGGCTTTACTGCTGGCATGCCTGTACGGTATCCCGGAACAAATCCGGGAAGTGATCTACACCAAGCTATTCCAAGACCATGCTTCGGAAAAGACTCTTGCAAAAATTCATGCAGTTTGGGGAGCAGTCATCAATCTTACATTTGCCGGCTCTGTCTTACTATTAGGCTATATAACGGAAACATACAGTGTAAAAACAACGTTCCAATTTTCTTCCACCCTGATATTCCTTGCCTTTCTTTATGCAATTTTTAAAAAGAAAGACTTACAGGGAAAAAAACATGAGCATTCGATACCAAATCAGTCATAATATTCCTGGATGATGCATTCCATTCGGTTAACCGTTAAAGTAAAGGAGCCTTGGTTTTCCCTGGCTCCTTTTTATTGGTTCATAGCCATTCGAACGATATTGGCTCCCTTTAATTCTTCTAGATGTGATTGGCTTGCCCTGATAAAAGTTGCACAACCAAACAAGGGAAAAATATAACACTTCTATTCACCGCCTGCACCCATTCATCTATTTAATAATCAAAATATTCTTTTCTATAAACGCCCAATTCTGAGGGAATTCCAAACCAATCTGCCAATAAGTTGCACCTATCAGTTCATAGGCATCAATCATTTCATATTTCGCGCTTATCGATCGAATATCTTCAAACCAAACCACATGATTCGAATTTTCTCTTTGATAAGCATAGTTAGGTGATGCCGCAGACGTGTCAAAAGTTATTTCAGCGCCAGTTGCAATAGCAAGATTTTGGGCATTTTGAGCTGATAAGGCTTTCGTCTCGTGGCTTGGTACTACCCAATCGTATCCATACATAGGAAATGCCGACTGCAATTTATATTCAGGAATATTCGTCAAAGCATAACGAAGAACCTCGCCCATCCACCAAAGTGGGGAAATTGGTTCAGGCGGGCCAGTAGGATACCCATAGTCAATGGTCATTACGGCAACAAGATCGGCTACCTCTCCGATCCCCCGATAATCATGGCCGCCTACAATTCGATTATCAGGATTATCCGCTGTTTTTGCGTGTACGTTCACATGAAGGATCAGTTCGTTCAATCCCTCCTTTAATTCTTTTAAAAAAAGCACATAATCGGAACGCCGAGCAGGTGGTATGAATTCGATGTCCATACTGACACCCCCATACCCTTTCTCCCTAACGAATTTCAGCATACTATTGATTAAATTCGCTCTGTATACTGTATTAGCAAGGACATCACCCGCCAAATCAGCATCAAAATCACCATCTTGAAAGTTCCGGATCATCAATAGGGGTGTCACCCCGGTTTGCTCGCATTTCGCGATAAGCGGGAGATCATCACCATCAACGTATGCATTTCCTTCCCTTGTAAACGAATAAGCTACAATGGCTAAATAGGATAATTTATCACCATTCTCCTCAAGTGTTTCAAATACTATTCCACCTGAAGTCGGAAAGGCAAAACCCAGTGTAATCAATTGATTTTTGTAAGGGGACGGAATCAAAATTACCGTGCCGACTTTAAGCGAGTTTGCAGCGATTCCTGGATTGGCTTCCATGATTGCCGCTGCACTCGTTCCAAAACGACTGCCGATTCTAGTAAGGGTATCCTGACTTTTAATTAGATACCTTCGACCCACCGCTTTTTCCTCAGGTATATACAATGCCAGGCCAGGAACCAAAGCTGTTGATTCCAAACCGTTGACTTCAATTATCCTCGATGGTTCAATTTTATTTTTTCTGGCAATTTCCCAAAGGCTGTCACCTTTTTTCACAATAATGATCGTCATTCATAACCCTCCAAACTCCCTCCAAAAAAGTTTATGTTATTCAGGTAATTGGATAGAACGAATTATCATATTTCCTTGAAGATATCCTGCTTTTTTATATAATAAAGGATCACTTAAAAAAGAGGCTGTCCAAACGGACAACCCCACGCTATTTTCGTTTCACACGCTTCCATTCATTAAAGAAAATTCTTAATATCGTAGAACTTCCCATTCTCCAAATCTTCCGATTCAAGAAGCTGCAAAAGTTTATCTGCCACAAATTCGGGGCTTCTTAACATGCCCTTCTCTTTATATTCATGAAATTTGTCTCGATCGGAAAAGTCCCGTTCGTCTGCTGACCGGATTGTCCCTTGCATCGCCGTATCCATTACTCCAGGTGAAAAAGATATGAGGGACGTAGGGAAAGACGCTTTATCCTGCTCCACCCCTGCAACCCGTGTAAACATTTCTAGCCCCGCCTTAGTACTGCAATAGGCTGCCCAGCCATGATAAGGATTTTTTGCTGCACCTGATGATATGTTCACCATTACCTTCTTTCTGTTCCAGTCCTTTGTCTGTTTAATGAATTCATCAGCCAATACGATGGGTGCCATGAAATTCACCCGCATGCTTGTTTCCAAATTTACCATACCAAGCTCTCCTACCGTCTTTATCGGTTCAATAATGCCTGCATTATTAATGAAGTAAATGTCACTTGTATCATCGATAGCAGCAAGAATCTCATTGACTAAGGAAGGTAACTTTTCAGTTTCATTCAAGTCCATCGAAATAAATGTAAGTTTCTTCCCTGATAGGTCAGCCAGCCGCTGCATTTCAGGATTGGCTGTACGGGAAACTAAAATGCAATGATCACTCGTCTGCAAACATCCTTTGGCGATGGCAGCACCTAAACCTTTTGAAGCTCCTGTGATTATAAACGTTTTCATGACTTTTCCCCCTTTTATGGATATAAACTATTGTACCAAAATAGAGTTCGGAAGGGGCTTATCCCGAACCATGACATTAAGGCAAGACTTGTGATTCTTAATGTTTTTTCTGGTTTTATGAATGGATTGAAGAAATTACATTCCTCCTAAACAATGGCTAGCCGAGACGCCACAGGCCCTTGCTTTGATGATGCATAGCTGACAGTCGGCTGAAAGGGAGCGGATTTCTGAACAACTGGAACATTTCATAAAAAAAAAAACTGCAGGCAAACTCGCTTTTCTTCGAATTTGTCTACAGTCTGAGCAGACCATGTAGTAATGGTCCGTTTAGTTTAAAAATTATAATATCGGTGATACTAGCCTTGCAATGGACTCTTTAAAACGAATCCACTTGGAACGCTTTTCAAACTCTTCAATTGTAAGCTGCCTGCAAACTTCGACATCCTTATAAAAAATCCTTGTCAGTGTTTCTGCCATTCCTTCATCATAAATGAAGGCATTGACTTCAAAGTTCAATTTAAAACTACGGACATCAATGTTAGCTGTCCCCACCGAGGAGACCTCTTCGTCCACCACGATCATCTTCGCATGAATAAAGCCGTTATCATAGATGTATATCTTAGCTCCCGCTCTTAATAACTGCCCTGCATTGAAAGTTGTTGCCCAATAAACGAAAAGGTGATCAGGTTTATTCGGAATCATGATTTTCACATCTAATCCTGATAAGCTGGCAATCCTGAGTGCATCCAATAAACTTGCATCCGGTATGAAGTAGGGTGTTTGAATGAGAATCGATTTTTTTGCTGAAGAAATTAATTTAATATAGCCATTTTTAATTTGTTCCCATTCAGAATCCGGCCCACTTGTCACTATTTGCAAATCTATATTTCCTTGAGGCTTTACAATAGGGAAATAATGAGGTTGATACGTTATATCATGGTGCTTTGATGCCTGATTCCAATCCAAGATGAAACGGGTTTGAATGGCTTTGACAGCCGACCCCTTTATTCGAAGGTGTGTATCACGCCAAAAACCAAATTTCGGATTAAGCCCTAAATACTCATCTCCAACATTAAAGCCTCCAACATACCCAATTTTCCCATCTATGATGACGAGCTTTCGATGGTTACGGAAATTCAGGCGTAAATTTATAAATTTTAATTTGGATGGAAAGAATGCCTCCACTCGTCCTCCAGCCTGCCTAAATTCCTTGAAGAAACGTTTAGTCATCCCTCTGGAACCCAGCTCGTCATAAAGCAGCCGAACTTTGACGCCTTCATTCGCTTTTTTAGTCAATGCTTCAATGAATCGTTTACCCAAGCCGTCCCTTTGAATGATGTAATATTGTATATGTATATGGTTTTCGGCCGCTTCAATATCTTTAAAAAGCTGGTCAAACTTATTTTTCCCTTCCGTAAAAATATCGACTTGATTATCTTCAGTAAGCACGGCATCATTATTCCGGAGATGCATATAAATCAAATCACGATAATTACTTGAAGAAGCATTTCGAAATGGGAAATGATCCGTTGAAAGCTCTTCCATCTGTTTATCAAGGATCTCTTCAATCCCGATCTTCTTCTTGTCCTCCCATTGGAATAAGTGGGCGTGCCTTAAACTTGTTCCAAAAAGGAGATATAAAATAAAACCGACTACAGGCAGAAAATATAACACCAATAACCAAGCCCAGGTCGTGCTCGCTTCTCTTCTTTCAAAAAATATGACAATCGTGGCAAATAAAATATTTAGAATGATGACGAGGCCGAGCAAAACCGATGTAACATGCGTAAATTCCATAGCATACCCTCACTCAATTTTTATCCCTTTAAGGATACCATGCAAATTCTTTATATCAAAGGATTTGCTTATCAGAAATGAAAACAGAGAATTCACAAAAATGGACCTCTTCTTGTAGAGGCCCATTTTAAAAAATACATCCACCCCGGACACTTAAATTTCTCAGATTGGTCAGGTTGTCTTATCATCATCGTCCTAAAAATTACACTACCGGCTTTTCACTAATAAATTCACTGCTTCTTTAACTAGCTCTTCGGGATTCTTTTCTCCGGATTCATTAGCCTCCCGGACGCATTCTACAAGATTGGAACTTACTATTACCCCAATTGTCCTATCGATTGCCGATCTAGTGGCAGATAACTGCGTTACTACATCTCTGCAATCTTTGTTTTCCTCCATCATCTTCAATATCCCACGAAGCTGTCCTTCAATTCGCTTCACTCTATTTTTAACCTGCTTATCATACTCCATGTGATGCCTCCTGCCCCGCCTATTACTTATGAATCGTATCCAGATATCCATTATAAAAACCATTCAATTGATCAAAGGCTTTATAAAGAATATTACAATTTATAATACATACCACTAAGGTATAATTGTCAAGTGCCAATATCCAAAAATGACAGCTGCAATATGTAATTTCTATTTTTGTACAAGGAGACTTTGTGCAACTGCCTCAGAAAACTCGATCGTCATTTGGGGAACGTAGGTTTTTAACAAAGCATTGACGATGGGGGCTTTGGCCCCTTTTGCCGTAATCGCAAGGCAGCCTGTCATTTTAGTCTGTCCAATTTCGCACTGTTCCGCTAAAAAATAACCGTGTCCCTCAAATTTTTCATTTAATCCCTTAAGATTAAATGTTACCTTGTCAGGTTCAATCCATTCCAATATATTCACTTCAAGTTTAATTTTCTTCTTCATTAATCCCAAATCGCTTTTAAACTCCCAAATAAGTGTCTCCTCACTTATCATCTCATGATTGATATATCCTGGGACAAGAGGTGCCCAACGGTCTATGCTACTTACAAATCCCCATACTGTTTTTATTGAAACAGGTAAAATGATACTATGCACACCTTCTGACAAAGCAAATCCCCCTTAATCATTCTACTTACATCTTTTTAATGTATGGCTGAACAATATTGAATAGAACGGTAAGTTTAGATTCTTAAACAAAATTCTCCCGGTGGTAGCAAAGAATCGCCCCTCTGCAATAAAGGGACGATCCTTTTTTTACTTATTAATCTGACGCAAATTCAACCGTATACATATTCAAGCTTGGATCTGGGTTAATCCAGGCGCTTTCAAACACGAAGACCACTTTATAATTTGCGAAATCGGTATAAGTAACATAGTACATCCCTTCTTGCTCCACTTCACTTACAGGTTCACCAATCAATTCCTTCAGCATGGATAAATGGATGGTTTGCAATTTCGGATCAAAGTCATCAATGGCTGTAATCGTCTTTCTACCTGTTGAACCGTCATAGAGGAATCGAACATTACGGCTCCAATAATTGGCTGCAACGGTACTTAAATCTTCCGGTGCCCCCCAGGCTTTTTCCACTTTCTTCAACGAATCACCTACAGAAAATGGTCCACTGCTAATGGATTGTTGGGATTCGTAGGCTAAACCCATGATCTGCCTAATCAAAAGGTCTGGCGTGGATTGCGATGAAATTGAATCTGATGAAGCAAATGCAGCCTGCCCACTAAACATGAGAAATGCGAGCATTAGAAATGTAACGCTTCGGATAAAACGATTCACTTGTTTCAAAGTTACCCTCCTTTTTCACCTGGAAATGACTGATTACATTATATACGTATGTCATTTCATTTGGTTTTACATTTACGATTAATATTCAACGGAACTTTGGACACATACCCTTCGTTCAAAAAAAGTCTTTAAATGAAATATTAAAACCGATTAAGCCATTTCAAGTGAGCCACATTTTTTAAAATAAATTCTCCTGATTTAAAACTTCCCCATCCCCCATAGGTATTCTAAGGGAGATGGTTTTTTTATGAATAGTTAAACACCTAAAAGATTTAGATAGACGATCAAAAAAATAACCGAATATTCAGTTTTCAATACTCGCAAGCAGAGTTGACAAACTGATTAGGTAACATTTCATATGTATGTAATAAATGACTATGCCTTAAAACCAACGGTCCTAAAGGCATAGTCATTACATCAAAAATAAGATAGATTAATGCATTCTACTAATATACTGGTTATTGCCGATCAAAAAGAGAAGCTCCCGCTATGCCGGGCTTTGTCATCTCATAAGGATTTAGAATCAGATCCAATTCTTCCTCTGTCAGTACATCATATTGTAAACAAAGTTCGCGAACTGATTTGCCTTTTAATATCGCTTCCCGCGCAATACGTGAAACCACTTCGTATCCAAGGTGCGGATTGACTGCTGTAATCACTCCAACACTTTGTTCGACATAATCTTTTAAATGTTGCTCATTTGCTTCGATGCCTTCTAAACAATAATCTGTAAAGACATTGAAAGCATTGTTCATAATGCTGATTGACTGCAATAAGTTGAATACAAGCACTGGCTCCATTACATTCAACTCGAGTTGTCCTGCTTCTGATGCTAAGCAAATCGTATTATCGTTCCCGATCACTTGGAAAGCGACTTGGTTAATCAATTCTGGCATTACTGGATTTACTTTTCCTGGCATGATGGATGAACCTGGTTGACGAGCTGGAAGTGTGATTTCCCCTAATCCCGCTCTTGGTCCTGAAGCCATCAAACGTAAATCATTAGCAATTTTAGACATATTCATCATACATACTTTCAATGAAGCTGACACTTCAGTATAAGCATCCGTATTTTGAGTTGCATCTACTAAATGTTCTGCTCCTACAAGCGGCAAGTTACTGATCTCAGCTAAATATGTAACAACATTTTCAATGTAACGCGGATCTGCGTTCAATCCCGTTCCCACTGCTGTTGCTCCCATATTCACTTCATATAAATGTTGACGTGATTGACTGATTCGTTTTATATCGCGATCCAACACACGACTGTAAGCCTCAAATTCTTGACCAAGGCGAATTGGCACTGCGTCCTGAAGATGTGTGCGTCCCATTTTGATAACATGATCAAATTGTTTTGCTTTATTCTTTAAGACCGTACTCATCTTGGTCATTGTTTGCAACAATTGCTCTAAAAGTCGTAGTGTTGATAAATGAATGGCAGTAGGGAATACGTCATTGGTTGATTGCGACATGTTAACATGGCTATTTGGACTAACATGTGCATAATCACCTTTATTGTGTCCCATAAGTTCTAACGCACGGTTGGCAACGATTTCATTAATGTTCATATTCATCGATGTCCCTGCGCCGCCTTGAATTGGGTCAACGATGAAATATTCATGCCACTTTCCATCAATCACTTCTTCAGAAGCTTTGACGATAGCGCTTCCAATACCATCATATAACCTTTTGGTATCCATATTTGCTAAAGCGGCTGCTTTTTTAATCATCGCTAGTGCACGAATCATTTCTTCATTGACTTTGTAACCGGTAATCGGAAAATTCTCTACAGCGCGTAGAGTTTGTATTCCATAATAAACATCTGCCGGAATTTCCTTTTCCCCAAGAAAGTCTTTCTCGATTCGGTATGTTCTCTCTTCTATCAACATTTCCTCTTGCCCCTTTGTTTGTTCTAGAATGTGATGTCCTCTGCAATCGGTGTTTCCATCATTTCCTTCACTTTTTTAGGATCCCGTGTCTTGGCTAAAATCCACATCAACTTCGGAATGATGGCTTCTGTATTCATATTTCTGGAACGAATGATGACATTCTTGTTCACTTTTCGTCCAACTTCGTAAATATCCATATCTTCCCCTTCTTCTAAACATTGGGTAGTAATGACTACGGATATTCCGCATTGTACTAACTCATTCAATTTTTCTAAAATATTTCTTCCTTGAAAGGGAATACCACCGCTTCCATAACTTTCAATTACGATTCCCCGACATTGATTTTTCAGGAAATCAAAGAATTCAGGCTTAATACCGGGATGCAGCTTAACCAAAGCAACATCAGTACATAGGGAAGCATCTAACTTAGCTTCCTTATTCTTTGGTGAATGAACTGGCTTTAGATACTCAATTTTATCTTTGAATATGGTAGCAATATAAGGATAGTTAATACTTTCAAATGAATCATAGCTTTTCGTTCTCAATTTAATGGCTCTCGTGCCCTGGATGACTCTACCATCAAAAACAACATATACTCCTCCAATATCTTCACAAGCAAACCGAATTGCATCAGAGATATTTCTTTTGGCATCTGTCTTTTTAAAGGCAATTGGGATCTGAGAACCTGTAATGACGATTGGTTTCCCTAAATCTTGTAACATATATGAGAGCGCAGCTGAAGTGTAAGCCATTGTATCTGTTCCATGGGTAATCACAAAGCCATCGTAATCATGGTAGTGCTCATGGATGGATTGTGCCATTTCTGTCCAATCTTCCGGCTGCATATTTGTACTATCAATATTCATCAAAGGCTTACTATCAATCTTGCATAGTAAATCCAATCCCGGTAGGTGACCTAAAATGTCGTCAGCTTTCATCTCTGGAACAAGTCCATTTTTTCCTTCTAACGATGCAATTGTACCACCTGTAGTAATCAACATCAACTTCTTGATTTTTGACTTCAACTTCTCCAATATACTACCCCCTATATAGCCTCCCTGTTTCACAATCATTCTTATCATTTCAGAAAAGGATGTTTCGCTGCAAATGTACATGTTACGCGTACACCACATGTTATTATAGTCATGTTTCATAGTGAAATCAAGCTAAAATTATTCATTACGCGTACACTTATTTCAATTTGATGTTATAATGGATTTATATAAAAGGAGAGTAATAAGAATGATTTTAAATAGATTGACATCATTAAGGAAGGTCAAAAGATGGTCTTTACAATATACCGCTGACAGACTTGGAATCGCCAAGAGTACCTATGCAGGTTATGAATCGGGCCACCGCCGCCCTTCATTAGAAACGATTAATTTATTGGCAGGCCTATATGATACATCCACTGATTACATTCTAGGTCGGGTAGATCATCCAGCTAAAGATATTACCACAGAGTCACCTCAAGTCATGGAATTAACGGATTTACCAAATATGGAGCTAGCCGTTGATGGAATCTCTCTTTCTGAAGAGGAGACGATTCAATTTATCGCTTTTATTAGAGCAAAACGAGAAGTGGAAATAAATCGCGATAAACAAAATGAAACATAGCAGAAATTGGGCTTAAGACTTGTATATGGGGAACGAACCGTACTTCATCAGGTACTTATAATATTCACGATGTACCTGGCATGATTTATATCTAAAACTGTAAAAAATTCCAGGGTTTTAACCAGTTAGGGTAGCCGGTTCCGATTAATTAAGTTCGCCCTTTTTAGACGTTACCCTTAATTATTTCTGGATGACAATGCAGGTTATACTTCCTTCTTAGTGACTTAAGACTAATACTAATGATGCGTGATGCGCCAAGCTGAGAAATTTAAGTTTTATTATTTATATAGAAGAAAGTCGGCTTATTATTTAGCTTACTTCCTTTTCCAACAAGGTATGATAGATATCTGTTCCCCTCCTGATTTATTAGTAATGAAAGAAAAAACCATAGCAAAAGCTCATGGTTTTCCCCCCGTATATACATGAAATATTTAAGGCATCTCGTCTTCTTTTTCCCGATTTTTAAAAGCTTCATGTGTGACAATATCCTCGATTTGTTCATACTGCCGGCTGTGTTCCTTCTCTTCGCTAATTCTATTATTAGGTAAATTTCCCGGATGGCCTTTTTCTTTGTGATTAAAATTTTTACCACGGCTCATACTCATTTCTCTCCTTTCTATTCATTGTTTGTTTAGTTTTCCCAAGCACACAAATATTATGATTTAATTTCTCCTATTCCTGTTTTTGAAGCGGTTTCTTTTTCAGCCTAAGAGATATGATAACTCGAAAATAATGAATTCAAAAAGAACAGGAACCGCCCGATTATGACGCTTCCTGTTCCTTTAGTTAGGGTCTATATCATACATACTTTAAAACAGTACAAGGGCTAGGAGGATACCACCACGGAAGGTCGCCACTTTCTTGAAATGTCTTCAATATGATGTGGTGCCGTTCTGCAGCATCCTCCAATTAAACGCGCCCCTGCATGTTGCCATTCTTCAGATTTCAGGTCGAGCCTGTTACATGATTCTTGCCCATGCCATGTTTTAGTTTCCGGATTATATGTTTCACCTGAATTCGGATAAACAATGATTGGTTTATCCGTGTTTGCACGCAGCACCTGGATGGCTTCCGTGATACTTGAAACTGGCGCACAGTTGATGCCAATTGCTGCAATTTGCTCACTGTCCCCAAACAATCTTGTACACTCCTCGAGTGAAGTACCATCACTTATCGCTTTTTCATTTTTCAATGAAAAGGATAGCCAAGCATACACTTCTGGATAATCCTTCAATAATGAATATAATACTTTTGCTTCTTGCAGGGAAGGAATCGTTTCAAATGCTAAAAGGTCAGCTCCAGCTTCAATCAACGCTGATATTCGTGAGCTATGGAATGCAATTAAAGTTTCATCCGAAACACCATAGTTTCCTACATACTCTGAACCATCTGCAAGATAAGCCCCATAAGGCCCAACAGATGCAGCAACCAATGGCTTAGGCCTAAGCGTTTGATTTTCTTCCTTCCAAAAATCATCTCTTGCTTTTCTTGCGAGTAAAACCGTTTTCCTGATTAGCTCCAAAGCCTCTTTTTCTTGTATTCCGCGGAGGGCGAAACCTTCAACAGTGGCTTGGTAGCTAGCCGTAATCGCACAATCCGCTCCAGCACGAAAATAGTCAGAATGCACTTGATAAATCACTTCTGGATTTTCAAGTAATACACGTGCAGACCAGAGCGGGTCGTCCAAATCACATCCATGCCTCTCTAGCTCTGTAGCTAAAGCTCCGTCTAAAATCATGACTGAATGATCTCGTAAAATAGCGTCAATTGGGTTAGTTTTAATGTTCATGATCTACTCCTCTTTTCTTTATGGTTTTGTGTCAGATAATAACTTCCATAGCAAAACAAAATAAATGGAATGCCACAATATAGTGCAATTCGTTGTGTAGGATCAAATGCAATTCCTATGCAAGAAGCTAGGCATAGCATAAAAGAAACGATTGGTACGAGTGGATATAATGGCGTTCGATAAGCTAAGTCATTAACTGAATTTCCTTCGTTTATATATCGTCTGCGAAATAGAAATTGCGACATGCTAATACTCATCCAAACTACAACAACGGCTAGTCCAGAAATGGATACAAGCACTATGTAAACAGTATCCGGTGCAATAATACTCGAAAACAGGGCTAAGCAGCCGCCCAACATACTGAAAAGGACTGCATTTATCGGAACTCCCCGTTTTGTCAATTTTGCAAATATTGGTGATATAGTTTCCTTATCTGCAAGTGACCAAAGCATTCTGGATGCCGCATACAGTCCTGAGTTTGCAGCAGACAAAATGGCAGTTAATATAACAAAGTTCATAATATCCGCTGCATATGGCACACCAATCCGTTCAAGAACTGCCACAAAGGGGCTTTCTAATACGCTTGCATCCGAAATAGGCAATAATGCGGATAATACAACGATGGTTCCTACAAAAAAGATAATCAATCTCCATAATGTCATACGGATTGCCTTTGGTATCGTTTTTTCTGGATTCACAGTTTCTCCAGCTGCAATTCCAATTAATTCAGTTCCAGAGAATGCGAAATTCACCGCAAGCATCGTCATTATAATGGCAAAAGCACCATTCGGAAATAAACCTTCACTTGTAAAATTGGAGAATAACGGAGCGGATTGTGAATGAATTATTGGAATGAAACCTAGCATTGCCGCTGCTCCCAAAATAATGAAAATCACAATGGCAAATACCTTTATAGACGCAAACCAGAATTCGGATTCAGCGAAAAATTTAACGGTCCACGCATTTAATGCCAAAACCAATATGGCAAATAGTGCACTCCATATCCAGACATTGATTGATGGAAACCATCTCTGCATCAACAATCCTGCAGCCGTGAATTCCGAACCAAGTGCAACTGTCCAAGTTAGCCAATACAACCAGGCTACTGTATACCCTGTCCCAGGACCTATGTATTTAGCTGAGTAGCTATGAAACGCACCTGTCTCGGGCATATGTACTGCCAGTTCCCCTAGACATAGCATGACTAGATAAACCACTAATGCCCCAATCAGATACGAAAGGATGGTGCCAAACGGGCCTGCCTGTTGAATCGTATAACCCGAACTTAAGAATAAACCTGTTCCAATCACCCCGCCAAGCGATAGCATTATTATATGCCGTGCCTGCATTTTCCTTTGAAAATCATGCTTCCTTTTGTTCTCCATTCTTACTCTCCTTTATCTTGCATCCAGAAAAAACGAAAACGCACTCTAAAAAAGAGTGCGTTACTGACAAATAAACACGTACGGTCTTATCTATCAAGGTTTCACCCCCTGGAATTAGCACAGTGTCATTGCAGACCTGTTGCTGAGGTTTCATAGGGCCAGTCCCTCCACCTCTCTGGATAAGAAATTATTTTTTTATAACTTTATCAATCTATGAAAAAATTGTCAAGTTTTGTTTCGGTTTGTAAAGACTTCCTTTAAAATCCAAACGATCAACGCACCTTTGGCATAGATATGAACTTGTTTTTGGAACAGTCGCTTACATTATAGAATTGTAAATAATGCTAACCGGGAATAATTTTTAAAAAATGACGACACCTTAAAAGATGACGCCATTTTTCTTATATTCCTTAAGGTCTTTCAATTTCAAATAATTCTCCTAGTTTTGTATAAGTATGACCCGCTAATCTTGCTACTGGTTTTAGCCCCTTCTGGTCAATTCGGCCATTATGGTAAATCTCCTGCTCTATATGATAGCAGACTATTTTCCCTATCAATAAATCACAACCAGGTTTATTCTTGGAACCTGCCAAAGGTATCGCATGCTCCAATGTGCATTCAAAGCGTACCTTCGCTTCTTGCAATCCTGGTACCGACACCTTATCACTAACAGCCTGAGTGAAATTGGTAAGACCCAATTCACTTTCGTCAGACGGGAGTTCCTTGGCCGTTCGATTTGCATCAGCAACATTGTCTTCATCAGTGATATGAACAACGAATTCACCTGTTTGAATTGCATTTCGGGCCGTGTCCTTCAAAACTCCTTCTTTCCGTTGAACAGAAATGGAAATCATCGGAGGATTGGAACTGACTATGTTAAAAAAACTGAACGGCGCTATATTGATTGTACCGGTTTCGGATTGTGTCGTGACCAGGGCTATTGGTCTCGGTATGATGCTTCCAGTCAAAAACTTATAATTTTCCCGTTCTGTAAGACTTTCAGGATTTACTGAAATCATCTTCATCCCTCTCATTCTTATAAAAAGTTCTTTTGAAACCATGAACTTGCTGCATCAACCTCTGAACGTGTTAACTGATGACCGTAATTTTCCCAGTGAACGTCCACCGCAGCACCCGCTTGCAGTAAAATCCGATTAAGTTCATCAGTTTCTGCTGCGGGGCATATCGGATCGTTTTTACCTGCAGCAATGAATACAGGTATATCCGATAGGGACGGCAAAGCAATCCCGCGTCTAGGCACCATTGGATGATGAAGAATCGCTCCTTTTAATGCCCCTTCGAAATGGAACATCAAACTTGCTGCTATGTTTGCACCATTAGAATAACCTAATGCCACCACTCTGTCACGATCGAAGTCATATTGTCCGGACGCTGATTCCAAGAAGTCATAAAGCTCCTTCGTACGGAAAATCAAATCTTCTTCATCAAAAACTCCTTCAGCCAGCCGGCGGAAATAACGGGGCATTCCGTTTTCAAGTACATTTCCCCGTACGCTGAGTACGGATGATCCCGGTGAAACCATCTCCGATAATGGCAAAAGATCCGTTTCCGTTCCTCCAGTGCCATGTAAAAGCAAAAGCAACGGTGCATCTGGATTACTTCCTTTTTGAAAAATATGCTTCATCATTTATCCTCCTCTAGTACCCTCGGCACTGCCGGCAGTAACGTTTTCTCCATAATTTCCCTTTTTTCCTCAAACCATGGCGGCAGCATTAATTTACTACCCATCGTTTCCTTCGTTTCATCATGAGCAAAGCCAGGTGGATCTGTGGCAACTTCAAAGAGTATGCCTCCATCTTCCCTGAAATAAATGGCATCGAAGTATTGGCGGTCTTTAAAGGGTGTCACGCCATAGCCATGGTTTGCGATATGTTCCCTCCATTCTTTATGATCTTCATTATCGCTTGCACGCCATGCAAGATGATGAACAGTTCCCACTCCGATTTTCCCATTTGGCAAAACCGTTTTTTTAACATCTATCAAATTTCCGATGTCCGATGTGGATTTGAAGCGAATGAAATCGCCCTCTTCCCCCATCTTTTGCAAACCCATCACTTCCTCTAAAAGTTCCATCGTTTTGATCGGTTTAGACGTCAATAATACAGCACCGCCGAATCCCTTGATTGCCTTATCAGCTGGTACACCGCCGAATGACCACTCGCTATTTTTACCTTCTTTACGCTCAACCAGTTCAAGTTGCAATCCATGTGGGTCCTGAAATCCCAGATAATCCTCGCCGAAGCGTGAGATCTTTTCAAAGTCAATATTAAATTTACCCAAGCGCGTTTCCCAGAAGCCCAATGAACCTTCCGGAATGGCATATGTTGTTATCCCCACTTGTCCGGAGCCAATTGTCCCTCGGTATGCCCCAGGCCAAGGAAAGAAAGTGATGATAGTGCCCGGTGAACCTGATTCATCTCCGAAATATAAATGATAGGTGCCTGGATCATCAAAATTAACGGTTTTCTTCACCATACGCATTCCCAGCACTCCAGCATAAAAATCCACATTCTCTTGAGGATTGCCTACAATTGCGGTTATATGATGTATTCCTGCATTTTGCTTTTGCATGCCGATTCCTTCCTTTCCCCTTGATTAATTAGTTGATTTTGTATTCAGTGGTTTTAAATTCGATTCAATATCTTTTCTTTTTGATTCTAAAAATGGCGGCAGGGCAAGGTTCTCACCTAGGTGCTGCTCTGCTTCATCAACTGCAAATCCAGGTCCATCAGTAGCTAGTTCAAATAATATTCCATTCGGCTCCCTAAAATAAAGTGAACGAAAATAAAAGCGGTCCACATATCCAGAGTTCACGAATTTTGATTCACTAATTTTTTCTATCCATTTTCTAAGTTCTTCTTCATTATCCACCCGAAAGGCAACATGGTGTACTCCACCCCTCCCCAACCTTTCCCGAGGAATGTCATTCCTTTCTTCAATATGAAGTTCCGCTCCTGTTCCTCCCTCACCTGTCTCATAAACGACAATTGGATTTTGCCCCCTAATTGCAGATGGGTATGTGCCTGTTTTCCTGAACCCCAATACCTCGGAGAGAACACTTTCTGTTAGTTCAATATTAGGTACAGTAAGTTTTACCGGTCCTAATCCAAGGATGGAAAACTCTTGCGGTACCGGGCTTCCATCCCATGGTGATCCCCCTTGAACACCGTTATTATCCTGATCGGAAACCAGAAGTAGCCTCTGCCCTTCAGGATCTTTAAAAGAAAGCACCTTCCTTTCAAAGCGGTTCGATATTTCATCATGCTCAACATTGAATTCCACAAACCGTTTTTTCCAATATCCTAGAGCTTCATCATCTCTCACCCTTAAAGAAATTTCAGAAATGCTATTGTTTCCCTCATGAGTGCGGGCAGCATTGGGAATTTCAAAAAACGTCAATTCCGTACCCGGAGAACCAATTTGATCTCCATAAAATAAGTGATACACACGAACATCATCTTGATTCACCGTTTTTTTGATTAATCGCATCCCTAAGACTTTTGTGTAGAAATCAAAGTTATTTCCCGCTTTAGCTGTAATCGCCGAAACATGATGTAATCCTTTTAATTCCATCCGTACCACTCCTATCTTTTCTTTATAAATCTCCCCTTAAGGAGAGGAATTAATCCGTAAACAATATCTCGAAATCGAGATATTTAACTAAACATATAATACTTTTAATACAAATATCTTGATTTAAAGATAAATGATAACGATAAATTTGTCAACCATTTTCAGACAAATAATTTCACCCGTATTCACTTTTCATAAAATAATAAAATCAGGTCAAAATAAGTCGGTATAATGAATGGAGGTATGATGTATGGCTAAAGACTTTTTTAGCGCAATTGAAGATAGACGCTCTTATTATTCCCTTAGCAAGGAACATGTTGTCCCTAATAAAAGGATTAAAGAAGTTATCGATCATGCCGTTCAATATTCCCCTTCCGCTTTCAATTCCCAAAGTGCAAGAGTGATTGTTTTAACTGGTCAAAGCCACGACCAATTATGGGATATCACGAAAAACAAATTAAGAAAAGCTGTCGGTGACAAAGATTTCGAAAAAACGGAAGAAAAAATGAAGTCATTTATAAATGGTTATGGTACGGTTTTATTCTTTGAAGACCAGGCCATTATAACAAGGCTTCAAGAACAATTCAAAACGTATGCCGTAAACTTTCCGATTTGGTCGAACCAATCGTCTGCCATTTTACAATTTGTCGTATGGACTTCCTTGGAAATTGAGGGGTTTGGTGCAAGCCTTCAGCATTATAATCCTTTAATCGATGACGAAGTGAGAAAGACATGGGATATATCACGCGATTGGAAACTCATCGCTCAGATGCCCTTTGGAAAACCCACTGCAGAGCCTGGCGATAAAGACTTCTCACCACTAGAAGAACGAGTGAAATATTATGAATGAGACAATAGGGGCTGGCTCAAAATACCAAGCCAGCCCTTTCATTTATTTCACTTTAGTAATCCGGAAATGTTGCAAAAAATCTTGAAAATATAAATGCCGCAAAGCCTATATATTCTACAACCGGCATGATTTTGATTTCCTCACTGGCGTTAAACATGTACATTTCACTTCCCCCCACTAACCTATTGAATTGGTGAAGAACGCCCAGGTAGCCATTCCTTCAAATAATATGGAAGTTCACCGGAATATTGTTTAGCAGCATGTCCACTTTCCAGTAGGCTATATGTCTTATCCTTACATGTTAAATGCTCCATTACCGGATAAATCATTTCCTGTGGGACCAATCGATCATACTTACTTGCAATGACCAAAACACTAGCATTAATTTTCGATAGCTTCGCTTTTTTCCCCCTTACCTCAAAACCACCATTAACCAAGCGATTTTTTATCAAGAGGTCTTTGGTTATTTGTTTGGCAGCTGCGCCGGATAGAGGCACATGCCCATTTGCCCACGCATTGAAGCGGCGCCAATTCTTAACGTATTCCTCATCATCCGCTTGATTCAATAACGATAAATACGGTGATATATAGATAGGTGATGTAATTAAACGGATTCCATATTTAACAGCACTGGCTGGAATCGTTTGATAAATATCTATTGTCTCGTCAAAATCCGCTGTTCCTTCTTTTAACGCTTCCTGCCATTGATCAAAAAATTCCGAGGCACTGAAATCCACCGGGGTCACGGAAAGTATCAAATTCTTGATGGGCTCGTCTGCAATGGCAGCATATATTGCGGCTATTGTACCTCCGAGGCAAAACCCCATGACTGTAATTTCTGATGCTCCAGAGTGACGTAATGCACGCTGCACTCCTTTTTGAATATAATCGACGATATAATCTTCGATCGATATGTCACCATCTTCAAAGCCCGGGCTTCCAAAATCAAGCAAATACACATCAAAACCTTCATTTACAAAAGATTCTATTAAACTATTCCCCGGAGATAAATCAAGAATCAAAGGAGTATTTATTAGTGAATATATAAGAAAAACCGGTACATCATATTTTTTTTGTGCTGAGGGATAAAACCAAAGCGTTGATTTGTTTTTTTTCCACACCGCTATTTTAGGAGTCAGTCCCATTTCAGGCATTGGCTGATTGGGAATATCCAATAAATGTTGCCATTTAGTTTTGGGTTCAGATTGATTTTTGGGCACTTTCCGCTTAGCCATTTGAATTCTCCTGACCAACTGAATTGAACTCAGGCAGCTGTGAGCTAAACAATAAGGAGTTATTTATAAAATCAGATAACCTTTTTTTACTCCCTTCCATTTCATTGGATGCCAATCTTGATTTCTTTTTGATGCTGCGGGATGAATTTGCATTGCCTTTATTGCGAATTGAAGAATTACCCCCGACATTCCCTCCCCTATTCTCAACAAGTATAGAGACCAATTCTTCCAACCCATCAATTTTTTCTTCGAGTTGGATAACTAATTTCGCTAAACTCGCCACATCTTTTTTTGTTGGATAATTCATGATGATGGACATTCTTTCTGAGGCTTCCTGAAGACTATTTATTCTTGGTACCTGCATTTGCGCATTATTGCTCACTCTTTCGATTAATTCGCGATTATTCAGCAGATTTTGAATTTTACTATTCAGCTGTTGCTCTTTTTGTGTGCCCAGTAATTTAAGCCCTTTATAAAAATTGGATTTTTCCGCCATATATTTCTTCCTTCCTTTCTCCTCCGTTTATACTAATGCTGATATTCCACCGTCAATGATCAAAATATGACCCACCATATAGTCAGAAGCCTGTGAGGCTAAAAAAACGGCGGCACCCTTTAAATCATCTTCATCGCCAAACCTGCCAGCCGGAGTTTTACCTAATATGTCATAGTTAGACTTTTCAAGAATTTTCTTTGTGATTTTAGTCGGGAAAAATCCAGGTGCAATTGCATTGACTTGAATGCCGTATCTAGCAAGTTTAACTCCTAAATCCTTGGTCATTGTAATGATGGCACCCTTACTGGTGTTATAAGCTATCGTATCCAAAAGCTCAGGAAACGTCCCGCCAAGACCTGACACCGATGCAATATTTATGATTTTTCCGGAATTTTGCTGCTTCATGACCTTCGCTACAGCCTGTGAAAACAGGAATGTACCTGTAACGTTAACATTCAATACTTTTTCCCACTTGTCCTTGGGAAGATCCAAAAGCGGACCTGACCAAGACGTACCGCTATTATTGACAAGAATATCAATCGTGCCGAATTGAGCAACCGTTTCCTGAACGACATGGTCAATGGCGCTCACATCGGTGATATCACATTCAAAGGCAACGGCATTAACACCCATCGATTGCAAGTCTTCACATACCTCCTTACATACAGGCAGATTTCGTGAAGCAATGACTATATTTGCGCCAGCCTCTCCCAACGCCATGGCGATCTGTTTGCCCAGTCCTCTGCCGCCGCCGGTAATGATAGCCGTTTTATTAGTCAAATCGAACATATTACTCAATGTAGTCAACTTTTCAGCCCTTCCTTAATGAAGTATTATTTATATAAAACCGTCTATATCATTATAGGAAGGCCTATCCAATATTGTGCTTAAAATAGCCTGATGCCTCTGCCTTTGTTTCATCAACAGTATCCTTTATATCAATAATACCTATCCTTTCGACCGCTACGGTCGGCTTTGAATTGGCATACTGAAAAACTTAATTCGACCCACTGCTGTTATGATTAATCCCCCGAGTGAGCAAAATCGAATACTTAACCTGTTTAATCGTTTACACTATAGAAATGGTAAGGAGGTTAAAAAAATGACGATACATCACTTTCATTTAACTGCAGAGTGGCCAGGCGGCAGAAATGATATCGGCACAATTCATTCAGGGAATCTACTAACACAGATAAGTATTCCTACTGAAATGGAGGGACCAGGTATCGGCACTAATCCCGATGAAATGCTGCTTGGGGCGGCATCGACCTGCTATATCATTACCTATGCTGCCATGTTAGAGCGAGCCCATATAGAAAAGGTGAGCTTGACCATGCAATCCGAAGCGTTAGTGGATGTTACGAATGGAGTATTCACCTACAAGAAAATCATTCATCGCCCTAAACTTATATTAGTACTGGGCACTTCAGAAAAAGTGGTTGAAAAAGCGAGGAAACTTGCTGAAAAAGCTGAAGCTTCATGTATGATTTCCAGGGCGATCAAAGGGAATGTAGCGGTGGAATTGAATGCGGCAATTTCCATAGCACAGTAGCCTTGAACAAAAAAAGTGCCTAACCCTATATCGGTTTAGGCACTTTTTGAACTATTGAATGGCGTTCATTTTATTTTCAACCTCGCGGCACACTTCATCAGCAGTTAAACCATTTGCCTCAATGATAGACGCTTTTAATGAAGTATCGCTTATACCCATTACATTACTATCCAAACCTGTTACCACACAACAATCCACGTTATTTGCGTCAGCTTCTTGTTTAATCTCCACAACATCAAAACCTTTTTCACGAAGTGCTTCCTGAATATTCGTTAATGATTCTTCAACACCGATTTTTGACATCAACACACACCTCCTCTACCTTCTAACCTGTCCTTTTCACCTTAAATATATGTATAGGATGCAAAGGAAAAAGGGAAAGTAATATCGAGGTGATAAACATGAATGGAAAAAACAAAAAAGATGCTTCTCAAACCCGTTTAGGGTCTTCTCAGGTAGAGGGGCAAGGCACCACTACGAAAGAAACCGGGTCCTTCACTCAACCCTCTTCACTTAAAAAGCAAAAGCGTTCTTGATAAGAATGCAGTGGAAAACGCTTGGCGGATAAACCAAGCGTTTTTTTTGCGTATCATGAAGACGGAATTCCATGACAATCGGGCTTCCCTTATATATTTTGCTTTATGATTTCCCGTTGAATCTTTAGATCATTCAATCGATCACTATCAATTGTTTTTGGATCCATTTTTGCTTTATCGGCTCCAGCCGGGTTTAAATCACTTGCCCTTAAATTATTATTGCGAGCAGCTTGCTCGTTCCATTTGGTCATAATGATCTCCTCCTCAGTCCTTATCCTTCCCAATCCTAATAATATTCATGAATACACCCCATCCTTTATTGCCAAGATACAAATGGAGGTGGTTTAATTGGAACCAAACAGACCCGGCAATAAGAATGTACCGGATTTTAAAGAGTTGAACGACCGTATCATCAGAGAAGCATCACAGAGTCCCCGTTTAGTGATTAAAACAAATTTGGACGCAAAGAATGTAAAAGATGAGAACCCTTATTCCGATCGAATTAACAGTGAAGGATTTGCTGATTTTTTTGAGGAATAAGATTAAACCGGCTTGGCAGCCTCAATTTTACGAACCAAATGGTTCGAAGGTAAGGGCCGTAAGGGTTCTATATAAAAGTTAGAACAAAGTTGATTGGAGAGCGGGTGTACGAGACTCTTGCGGGAAAAGCGAGTGCCTGGAGTGGAAATCATGCTCAAATTGCACAAACCCTAATAAAAACTGTAGACAATCTCGATTTACATCGAATTTGTCTACAGTCTAAAACCGGCTTAATAAGCTGGTTAATTTTAAAAATATTTTTTCTTCCAAAAAATGAATGCCGTCGTCCCCGCCAATGTTATGGCAATTAATAATGTAAATATGAATGCAAACCGATTATGTTCAAACGGCAGTTCCACATTCATTCCGTAAAAACTTGCCACCATCGTCGGAAGCGTCAAAATAATGGTCACGGAGGTTAGAAACTTCATCGCATTATTGACATTATTGGAAATGATTGAAGCGAATGCATCCATCATACCGCTAAGAATGGATAGATACACTTCTGCCATTTCAATTGCCTGAGCATTTTCGATAATTACATCCTCAAGCAATTCTTTATCTTCTTCATACATTTTCAAATAATTAAAACGGAGGATCTTATCAAGTACTACGCGATTGGATTTTAATGATGTCGTAAAATAAACCAAGCTTTTTTCCAAAGCCAGGAAAGTGTATAATTCTTTATTTTTCATGGACTGATGCAATTCACGTTCCGCTTCATTAGTCATCTTGTTAATCTGTTTCAGGTAACGTAAATAATAGGATGAAATCTCAAATAGTAATTGTAAGGCAAACCTTGTTTTCTTATTGGTGAAAAAGCCTTTTATCTTATTGTTTTTGAAATTCGCCAATATCGGTGTTTCTTTCAAAGATACCGTAATGAAACAGTCTTTGGTAAAAATCATCCCTATAGGTATTGTTTCAAAAATCGGTAAGTCGGCTTCGTCCCTTGTCAAATATGGGAAGTCGACAATAATTAAAACATTATCATCCTCTTTTTCAATTCGAGGCCTTTCCTCATCATCCAACGGATCTTTCATGAAATTGATCGGTAACTTCAAAGTCGTGCATATATAATCTATTTCAGATTCTGTGGGCGCGACAATGTTCACCCAGGAACCTTTTGTCATTTCCTCGATCTTGTTTAGGTGTCGGTTTTCATCCGTCTTGTAGATTTCAATCATTTCTTGACCTCCTCTTCTATAGAGAAAGCCTTATTTACCTTCTTCGAGCAGATACTCAGGGAGAATAACAGTCTCGACTTCTAGCATCATATTGGCTTCCTCTTGCTTTCTGGGTTCAGGATCATAAGAACTGCTGCTCACTCGTATCCACTTCCTTTCGATTCTTTAATCTTAATCCTTATTCTTTTAAAGCACAATAACGAATTTAATACCTTGGTTCCCTGTTTTAAATTCGCAATTAGTTATCAGTTTTTAAAGGTTGGAAAATATAATAAAAACTATCACAAAAAAAACGCTTAGGTCTCCCCAAGCGTCTGATAATTTTATCCATGCTTAGCATTATTATAATAGTGAACACCATACATGGCGCCTTCATCCACCATTTTATTGTCGTCATGATCATATGGATCAGGGTGACCTGCCTTTTCAATTACAGGATCTAGCTCAGAAGCCGTCCTATTCCAAAAGCCTAATGTTTTTGCTTTTGCATTGGACCATATGTCCTTCACTTTTCCTCTGTTCGTTTTATTCGATAAAAATGAGACTCCGGCAACTCCGACTCCTAGTAATACCACGTTTCTTCCTAATGCCATCATTACCTTCCCCCTTATTTATTGGCTTGCTATATATATACCCAACGCCAATAAATGTAAACCTTTATTTATATGGAGGAATTTGATAAAAGAAATTAGGTTTCATTATTTCATTATTATATGGCTGATGAAAAACGTGGGTTGTGGCTGGAGAAACAGGCGGAATTAACCAGGTCCAGTCCCCCGTAACTTTCCGGTTACAAGTGGTTTCTTTTTCTTCGAATTTCTTGAATTGTTTAGCTGCTGTATGGTGATCAACAATGCTGACTCCGTGTTTTTTATACGAATAAAGGACTGCTTCATTCAGTTCGATAAGGGCTCGATCTTTCCATAAACTTGAATCACGTTTAATATCCAAGCCCATCCTCTCCCCGATTACCGGTAGCATATTGTAGCGTTCTTCATCAGCAAGGTTCCTGGCACCGATTTCCGTTCCCATGTACCACCCATTAAATGGTGCAGCTGAATACGTAATACCGCCAATTTCCAGCCTCATTCCAGATATGATTGGAACTGCATACCATTTGATTTGAAGATCTTTGAACCATGTCAGTTCAGGGTGGGTGATTTGAACTTCTTTAACGAGGCTTTCAGGTATGACATGTAAACTAGGGGTTTTTCCGTCCAATTGGACTACAAGGGGTAAAATATCGAAACGTCCGAATTTCCCTTCCCATCCCATTGCCATACATTGCTTGGTGAATGCTATTGAACTTGAATCGCCGATTACGCCATGCTCCGTCTCATATCCTGCATATCGAATAAGCTGATGATTCCAAATATCCACTTTTTGATCATGATCTTTTTGTTTGAAAATTGTAATCACAGGTCTGATGCTCCCATTATTCGTTGCATATTCGATATGCTCAAAGAGTGCCGATACAATTTCTTCTTCGCTTTGAATCATCCTTTTATCAATCACCCTCAGCGACTCCCAAAAAAAGCGCCCTATGCAACGATTGCTATTACGCCAAGCTAATTTAGCACCATAAACCAATTCTTCATATGTATGTTCATATCTGCCTGTTTCATCTATTTCCTTTTTGATTTGTTTAATCCTGCCATCCATGTCCTCTTCCGTTTTCGATATTTCCGGATAACTTGTCCTGATAAAGGATACGGCCTCTTGCAGTAAATCACTCATCTTTCCCACGAACCCTTCCATTTGTAAAACTTTGACTTCAATATTAAAATAACATATTTTTCTCGGTATCCCTAAAGAACACATTTTTTAAAAGCGCATTTTTTTAAAATGTGGCAATTATGAGGCGAATTTCTTTTCATGATACTTAAAGTAAGCTCATAATTTTCTTATACTTTAACATCTCTAGTAACTAAATAATTATCGGTAAAGTTGTTACATATGAGGTAAATGCATTATAATATATTAATAATGAGGTGATAAGATGAATAATACGACACTTTGTCCACGATTTGAAAAAGGAATGCAAATCTTGAGTAAACGCTGGACTGGATTGATTGTCAATCAATTACTTAATGGCCCTCAACGGTTTTGTAATATTGAATCTGCATTCCCGATAAGCGGCAGGATTCTTTCCGAACGTTTAAAGGACTTGGAAATTGAAGGTATTGTTAAAAGGGATGTATATCCAGAGACACCGGTCAGGATTGAATATTCTTTAACTGAAAAAGGCAAGGCTCTTGCACCGGTAATGAACGAAATTCAAAATTGGGCACAAGAATGGCTCGAACCAATACAGGAACAATGATACAGGCATTAACTGAAAAGGAGGAAGGTCCGCCAGCTGGCGGACTTCCTCCTTTTTTGTTTAGGCGCCAGCGACTAGTGGTATATTTTTTACAGATAGAATAACACTAGGTTTATTCCAAAATTATGGGCGGTGAATTCATGAAACAAGCAGATTGCATTATTATTGGTGGAGGTATAGCCGGTATTCAGGCTGCTATACAGCTCGGAAGATATAAACATAATATTATCGTCATTGATTCTTCTCAAGGCCGCTCCTCCATTGCCAAGGCTTACCATAACATTCTTGGATGGCCGGATGGGGTAAGCGGTAAACAATTAAGGACGCTTGGCAGACAGCACGCTGAAAAATTCGGTGTCGAATTCTTGGATGATACAGTGACAGCTCTAGAAAAAAAACAGGACAAGTTTTTTATCCAAACAAAGAATGACAGGCAATATCAAGCAAAAATGATTTTTCTCGGTACCGGCATTACCGATAACATTCCTCCAATCAAAAACATCTATCAAACTCTTGGGACATCCACATATATATGCCCTGACTGTGATGGGTATGAGATCATGGATAAGAAAACCGTTGTTCTTGGAGGCGGAAATACGGGTGCTGGCATGGCCCTTACACTTTTATATTGGTCAAAGGATATCATTTACGTAAATCATTTGAAATCAAAAATTGATGATGATTATAAGGAAAAATTGAAGGAAAATCAGGTTCCCGTAATCGAAGAAGAAGTTTGTGAGGTTCATGTCGACGACAAACAGCAGCTAACGGGCATACAATTGGTCTCCGGTAAAATAATCGAGGCTGAAAAAGCATTCACGGCGTTTAAAGGGAACAAACTAAATAATGACCTAGCCCTACAATTAGGTGTGCAAGTCAATGAAAACAAACATGTCTTGATTCATCCCCGGACTAAAGAAACGAATATTAAAGGAGTCTGGGCAGGCGGTGACCTCGTTGCCCATTCAGAACAAGTCACCATTTCAATGGGGGATGGCACCCAAGCAGCGATATGGATTCATAAGAGGCTGTTAGGCCAGCCACTTCCTTACGATTGACAGCATAACGGAAAATTAAAAGGCGCCTGCTCACCAGGCCGCCTTTCAATTTGTTGTTTTAAACTTTTCCACGTTAGCCTTTAATACATATCTACACTCGATTCCTTCCCTTAAAAACTTTAACCAAAATGAGAATGACCGCGATGATAAGCAAGATATGTATAAATCCTGCAGCCACTTTAAAGACTAGACCAAGAACCCATAATAATATTATTACACCAATAATCGTCCAGATCATAATCCCCCCCTTTCTTCGAAGTTACATCAAAATTTTGTGCTTACATTTAAATTACCCATATCTTTCTTTAACAAACCCTTACCTATTTTTTTACATAAAACTGTAAATGCTGTAAATGATAATAAAGGAATAAGGAATCTTCCATAAAGAAAAACATTTACAAGGAAGAAACTTTCAGGTTTTAAATGCTCTACAATTCTTCATAAGGCAAAAAAACAAAAGAAGGAGTCGTTCATTCATGAAAAAGTTTTTAGTCATCTGTTTAACAGCCTGTTCCCTATTCTTAGTCAACCTGAATCACCCAGCTGCAGAGGAAAATAAAGCAAAAACGGAACTTGTACAATTCACTGATGCTCAAAAATCTGAAATCGCCAAGATTCAAAAGCAGATACTCGCTGACAAAAAGATATTGATCCAAAAATATGTTGAGTATGGCGCGCTATCAAAAGAAGAAGCCGATAAAATGGTTTCACATTTTGAACAACATTATAAAATGATGGAAGAACATAATTTCCAAATACCGCCGCACCGCCCACATACAAGACACATGCATAAGTAATTGTAAGTTTTTCGCCTATATATCCAGATGATCCGACCTGACGAAAAGGCCGGATTTTTTTCATTTCTTTCGTCCTTGATAAATAAACCTTACGCGTTTACCATTTACTAAAGGATTTATATTTCTCTTTAGCGAAATACATAACTATGAGAAATGAAAGGGTGAAAAGGATGAACAAAATAGGTATAACAGCAAGAGACTTATTTCACTTGAAATCAGTGACCGATCCTAAGCTATCACCGGATGGCAGTATGGCGGTTTATGTCCAAACCAGAATCGATGAAAAAACGGAAAAATACATTTCCAATCTGTTTATGTTCAGCCTGATTACGAATGAAACAAAGCAATGGACGTTTGGGGATAATCGCGATACATCACCAGCCTGGTCCCCCGACGGCAAGCATATCGCCTTTATATCAGACAGATCAGGGAAAAAACAAGTCTACATTATTGGGAGCATTGGTGGGGAAGCTCGCCAGTTGACCCATTTCGTTAACGGCGCATCAAAACCTATTTGGTCTCCTTGTTCCACCAAGTTACTGCTTTCTACCGGGTTAAAGGAAGACGAAAACCTTAATACGGATAAGGAAAATGATTTGACCAAAAAAGTTAATAGGTATGACCGGATTAAGTATAAATGGGATGGAAGAGGCTATTTTGATCAGTTATATCAGCAGCTAGTTATAGTGGACATTTTTAAGGGAGAATCCACACTGCTAACGGAAAACAATGTGGATCATCAACCGAATGCATGGTCCCCAGACGGACAGCATATTGCATTCATAAGCGGGGATGCAGAAAGAAGTGATGATGAACTTTTTTCCGATATTTTCATCATGGACCTTGAAACGAAATTTTTAGAGAAGATAACGGATAGTACAGGTTTCTTTAGAGATCCGAAATGGTCTCCAAATGGCGAGCATCTATCTTTCATTGGCCATAATAAAGAATTTGCCGGTGCCACCTTTTCAAATATCTGGTTATATTCCATTTTCGATCAAACGACTCAATGTTTGACCGATGGATGGGACGTCCAAATAGGCGATTCCGCAATTGGGGATTTCCAAATCGGAGCCGTCGACCCAGGTATATTGTGGACAAACGATAGCCAAGGTTTTTACTTTTTAATAAGTGATTATGGAAATACCGGGGTATATTATGGTTCGATTGAAGGAGCCATGTATCCATCAATCCTTGACCCGCAGCATATATACGGCCTGACTATAGATCCCGAAAGCCACCGTGCCGTCGTGGCCATCAGCACACCTGTTCATCCCGGCGATCTCTTTGCTTATAACCTTACCAATGGCGATAAGGAACAAATCAGTTTTGTTAATGAGGATTTTTTGAAGGATAAACATTTGTCCACGGCTGAACCAATAACATTCCAATCCGTTGATGGACTTACCATCCACGGCTGGATCATGAGACCGACCGATTTTGATGGTAATCAAAAATATCCGCTCATTTTAGAAATCCACGGCGGACCGCATATGATGTATGCCAATACCTATGTTCATGAATTCCAGACCTTGGCTAATGAAGGGTATACTGTATTGTTCACTAACCCGCGCGGGAGTGTAGGATATGGCCAAGACTTCGTAAATGCCTGCCGGGGCGATTATGGAGGCATGGATTATAAAGACTTAATGGCTGGAGTTGATCACGTTTTAGCTACGTATGATTTTATAGACCATGAAAATTTAGGGGTATCCGGAGGAAGTTATGGAGGGTTCATGACAAATTGGATCATCGGACATACCAACCGCTTCAAGGCCGCTGTGACTCAGCGTTGCATAAGTAACTGGCTAAGTTTTTATGGCGTCAGTGACATTGGCTATTATTTTACAGAGTGGGAAGTTGGCGGCGATATCGTTAACTCTGCTGAAAAATTATGGCAGCACTCGCCATTAAAATATGTCTCCAATGTGAATACCCCTTTACTTTTACTTCACGGTGATAAGGACTTCCGCTGTCCCATTGAACAGAGCGAGCAATTTTTTGTCGCCTTAAAACGTCAAAATAAAGAAGCGGTACTTGTTTCTTTCCCAGATGAAACTCATGAAGTATCCCGAAGCGGATCTCCAAAAATGCGCTTGCAACATGTTGAGGAAATCAAAGGATGGTTCAATAAATATCTTTAAAAATAAAAACTCTGTTAGCAAAAGCTAACAGAGTTTTTATTTTTAGTGTTGAATTTGGTCTCTGTCTTCGGAAATTGAACTTAAAGCATTTCCCGCCATTGAATTTGTCTGTTGGTGTACAGCAAGATCACCTAATGCCACGACTCCGACCAGCTTGTCATTCTCAATGATAGGGAGCCTTCTGATTTGTTCGGTAGCCATTAACTCCTCAGCTTCCTCCACTGACATATCAGGCGTGCCTGTTACAAGATTGGTGGTAATGACATCGGTAATTCTAGTCGAATTCGGCTTTTTCTCGGCAACACAGCGAATGACAATATCCCTGTCTGTTATAACACCAATTAAATGGTTATTCTCCAATACAGGAATGACACCAACATCATCATTCTTCATTTTGACTGCTGCTTCATATATATTATCTTCCGCAGTGCAACAGTCCACGTCTGTTGTCATGATATCTCTTAAATTAGTCACGGAAATCCCTCCATTTTTCATAAGTTGCTTGTTTATTTTTGACTTCTGAAGAGAAATTATTCATGGAACTCGTTCACGCTTCATTCCACATATTTCCCGTGATCCGGTTTAGCTAATGAATCGAATTCCTTTGCAAGCTTCGCTAAACCCATTTCCAGTTCTTTCCCTTCTACAGGATAACCATGTCCCGTTATGGCAACAGTCGGCTTCAGACTTTCCAATAACCTTACCGATTCCTTGGCAGCCTCCCAATCGGTTGTCAAATACCGCGGCGGGCCTGCTATTTCTTTCTCCTGAGTGATAACCTTGTATAGGGAATCTTGCCTGACATTCACAAAAGCATCTCCTGCAATCAAACTTCGGTCACTTTCACGGAAAAGTGATATATGTCCTTTCGAATGGCCAGGGGTGTGAACCCATTTCCAATCGTGAAGCCCGGGAACACTATGATCATCAGGCAATGGCTGAACTTTTTCATCAAGGTTGATTCCCTCATTCGGAAATACCCATGAAATTTTAGCGACCATCCCCCCTTCAACAGTAGGATCAGGTTCGGGGTAATTTTCCTGTCCCGTTAAATAAGGCATTTCTTTAATGTGGGCATAGACAGGAGCATTCCAATACTCCATTAACTCAATCAATGCACCAACATGATCGAAATGCCCATGTGTCAAAATAATCGCGGCAGGTGGATTTTGCGGTCCGTATATTTCTTCAGCAGTTTTCTTTATTACCTCTGCTGAACGCGGCATGCCTGCATCTATCAATACCCATTCATCATCTTTGGGTGACCCTATAAAAATTACATTAACGATTTGGACGGACAGACAATAAATATCCTCAGTTATTATCTGTACATCTCCACTGGAAACTGAAGTCATTGGCATGAATTTTTTATTCAAATGATTATCATCCATTTATAATCCTCCTAATTTGAACATGTTTTTTAAAGGATACCCTGTACGAGAAAATAAAAAACAACCTATAATTTATATAGGCTGTTTCAGACAGTAAGAAAGATTCGACAGCGAGTTTGCCTACAGTTCTTTAAAAAAGTTGCAGATGACTTTTTTCGACAGTCAAGGCACCTTTTTTCGACCGAACATGCAGTTTTTCGGCCTTCACCACACTTTATTCGACCGTCCACTCAGTTATTCGACCTTCCCCGCACTTTATTCGACCGTCCACGCAAGTTATTCAAACTTCACCGCACTTTATTCGACCGTCCACGCAAGTTATTCGACCTTCCCTGCACTTTATTCGACCGTCCACGAATTTTTTCGACCTTCACTTCATTATTCGGACTCTGGAGCTGTTATTTTGCGGTCCCCGCTTTAAATCCGCTCCCTTTCCGCCGACTGTGTTCCAAGAATCTATAGGGGTCTCGGCTAGCCAGTTAAACCGAGTCTTCTTTTATAATCATGTTCGGGGTGCGAAACTCCCGAACCATCTATGTCAACAAACTGAAACAGCCTATAATTTGTTAGGCTGTTTCTCAGTATACATCCCGCCGGGTAAATACTGTAAAAGATACGATTAAAGCAAGCGCCCACCAAACGAGCAGAGTAATGACGGAGGATAATAAAGTCATCCCTTCAATCGGTGGAGCCGTACCGCTGATGTAAGCGGTCAATTTCAAATTCACCATAAAAAAGTATTTCGCTGATTCCCATGATGAAACCATATTGTTCAATATAGCCCCGGAAATTAATGCAGCCAGCATGATGCCCATGCCTGCAGGGGTGCTTCTCACTAAAACCGAAAGCATGAAAGAAAGGGTTCCTACAACAACCGCCACCAGCCAGACAAGTCCCAAATCCATCAATAGGAATTTCCATTGTTCCACTAACCTTACTTGACTGACATCCACGTCAGCCCCATTCAATTCGAATCCGGTTATTACAGGAGCCCCCCATCCTTGATATCCGAAAACGATACCTGATAAAAGGTAAGATAATAAGGCTGTCATCGCGACGATAATCGAAACTGATAATAATAATGTTACATATTTGCTCAATAAGATTTTCCAGCGCTCCACTGGCCTGGTCAACAAAAGCTTGATCGTCCCTTGACTGCTTTCGGAGGAAACCATATCACTAGCCACAATCATGATCAACAGCGGAATGAACAAATCGATTGCATTTTCCAAAAACATGCGTGTAAAGGTGGCTGCGCCTGGTTCTGAGGGATTGATATCATGATCTAGATAATATTGCTGCTGCTTCAGACTAACTTGCAGCTGTTCACGCCACTCATCGAGCATCCTATTCGAGCCCAAACGATTTTGAGTATCAATGATTTGCTGCTGAAGAGCTGAACGCCAATCATCAGTTCCCAACTTCTTCCGCTGCTCTTCCACTTGTTTGTATTGGGCATATGTAAACATCAGAACTAAAATTCCCACGATGATACCGATTATGATTAACCGTTTCTTTGCCAACAACTTCATCATTTCATTTTGAATCAAGTTATTCAATGCCTGCACCTCCGACACCGGTAACTTGCAAAAACAATTCTTCCAATCCCGGGAGCTTTCGATTCATTTCATGCACCCTCACCCCTGCTTGGTTAAGTGCAGCATTCCATTCGGGTGTTCTGAGTTCATCATAGGCTGTAATGATATATTTTTGATCTATGGTAATTTCGGTGAAGCTGCTAAGAATTTCCGCTCCCTTTTGTATAGGTTCCACCCGCCAAAATATCCGCTCCTGCGTGGATAATAAGCTTTCCACCGTATCCGTTTTAATAATTTCCCCCCCTTTAATAATTGCAACCCGGTCACAAAGTTGCTGTATTTCACCTAATAAGTGTGAAGAAACCAGAACGCTCATACCTTCTTCTTCAGCCAACTTTCTGATGAATTGCCGCATTTCACGGATTCCAGCAGGATCTAGACCGTTGGTCGGTTCATCCAAAATCAAGAGCTTAGGGCTGTTCAGCATTGCCTGCGCGATTCCTAAGCGCTGCCTCATACCTAACGAATAAGTCTTCACTTTATCGTGAATTCTCGCTTGCAGACCGACGAGTTCAACAACCTCGATCATTCTTGTTTCATCAACTTCAGGTAACATTCTTGCAAAGTGGAGCAAATTATCCCATCCGCTCAAAAAAGGATACAACTCTGGATTTTCAACGATGCAGCCCATTTGCTTCATAGCCTTCGTAAATTCCTGACGGACATCATATCCGCATATATGGATGGAACCTGAGGATGGCTTAATCAAACCGACCAACATGCGGATCGTCGTCGTCTTGCCTGCTCCGTTCGGTCCTAAAAAGCCGAAAACCTCACCTTCATTCAGCTCAAAATCTATTCCTTTAATAATTTCCCTTTTGCCAATCCTTTTTCTCAAGTCCCTGACAGACAATGTCACCTGTTTCATCGTTTCACACCCTCCCATTTTATTAAAGGAGCAACTCTATCAGCAATTAAACGGTACCCCTTCTTATTAGGGTGAAATTTATCCGAATACAAATAATCATTTACCGACAATTGAAATAAATCAAATGTTGGAACGAAAATTGCATTTTTATAAAGAGCCACAACTTCTGCCGTTTCATTATTCCAGTCACGAACAATGCGGTTCGTATCAAAGTCTTCATCCAAATCTATAAACGGATTATATAGCCCAAGCAATAAAATGGTAGCTGTATCATTGACTTTATTGAATTCTTTAAAAATTTCATCTAAATTTCCCAAGAAATTCTTTTGTGATAAAGATATAGCTTCACGATCATATTCAAGCAGGGTCTGGCCTTTTTGAAATAAATCGTTACCCCCGATTGTAACTAAAATAACATCAGCTGCCTGGATTTGGCGCTTCACTTCCGGTTGTTTCACTTGCTGCACCAATTCTTTAGACACTTGTCCATTAATTCCGAGGTTATGAATGATTGGTTTTCTATTGTACTCGCTCTTCAAATCTTCAACAACAAGTCCAACGTAGCCTTTCCCTGTTTCATCACCTGTGCCGCGTGTCAATGAATCGCCTAATGCCACTACCGTAAAATCATCAGGAAGATCATTTTTAATGGGAGTTTCTTCCATTACTTCTCTATCGGAAGTTCCTTTTCCATAATGGTCAGTAATCGCCCATCCAAGGCAAAATAAAAAAAACAGGCCGATAAGAGCTGATACGATGGTAGCAGCCAACACTTTTGGTTTGCTCAAAACACTCATCCTTCCATTCATTCTCTACCTTCCATTAAATCATATTATTTCCAAAAATAAAAAACTGATTGTTCTGGTTAAAAATTCCAATTAATAAAAGCCTTTCCTTTTTAAAATTACCAGTAAAAAAAGGCTGAAAGGGGTTACAAAGGGGATTCTATCTAAATTTTATAAGAAAGTTGATTGGAGCGAGTGCCCTAGGTTCCTATCAACGGTTAAACATCCTAAAAAAAACTTTTAATCAAGTTTGTATACAGTCTGAGGGATTGGATGAATCCCATTCGCGTTTTCTGCTTGATCATTTAGCAGGCATTCTCTCAAACTTGTTGAGAGACAAGTAAAAAGACCTCTTCACCATGAAAGGTTAAGAGGTCCCTCGATATATTTTTCATCATTTTTCTATTTTACCTATGGGTTTTCCCAATACTTTTAATTTTATATCTAACCTCATGAGCCATATTGTAAGCAGCATCCCGATCAGCGTGAGTAAACCATAAAATAAATAGACAGCATATATTCCAGATTTCTCCAATATTATCCCGCCGCTGAAGGTACTGAACCAGTTACCCAATCCATTGCCAATGGCGGAATAAAGCGTTATTGCAGTTACTGTTATTCGTGCAGGGACAACTTCCCTGATATATTGTAAAGCTGCAGGAATGAATAAGCCAAGTGAAAACCCTTGAATGATCGAAGTCACATATACGGTAGCCAAGCTTGGTTCGGTGAAGTACAAAACCCAGCGAACCAATGAGGCCGTTCCAGCCAATAAGGTAATTGGCAGCAGGCCTATTTTATGAATCCAGGTACCTGCGATTCTCATAAAGGGGATTTCCGATAATACAGCTAAAAGGAAAGCAATGCCAATTCCTGTATATGTCCCTCCCCTTGCCTCTACAAACAAACCATAGTATACATTATTTGCGAGATTAGGACCAAATAGCAGGAACGTTATGGCAAGAAAGATAAGAAACCGTTTCATGGTGATCAATTCTTTCATTCCACCGAAAAGCTTCACCTTTTCACCAGGTGGCTCTTCAGGCAAACGAAGAGCTAGACTAGCCGCAATCAAAAGACCGAAGAAAAAGGCATAAAATATCACTGAAGGACCCATGAAGGATTCAGATAGCCTTCCCATTACAAAAACGGCCACACCGTAACCAAGTGAACCGAATAAACGGATTTTCCCATAATTCGATTTGATTTTTGTTGTATATTGAAGGGTGATGCTATCTGAAACCGGTATTATCGCACTTTGAAAGATAGCCAAAGCGATTGCGACGGATACGATAAGTAAATAGTGCTCGAACAGTAGGTAGCCTAAACCGAATACACCAGCAAGCAACGATGTAATTGCCAGTATTTTTGCTGGTCTCCCGCTCCAATCACAGACAATTCCCCAAAAAGGTTGAAAAACGATCATCACTATCGGTCCAACAGACATGATCGTACCTATTTCAATACCGGACAAACCAGCCTCATTGGCCAAATAAACGCTTAATAGCGGTGTTAAACTTCCCACTGCAAAAAAAGAAAATAAGTAAAATACCTTCAAGCTAATAATATTGACATGCTTTTGTTTATCCAAATCCAGTTCCCCCACGCAGACAGCTTCTTAAAGTTGTTGATTTCAATCATTGCTTCCTATTATGGATATTAAATAGGGAGCACGATATTAAAGACTGTACCTTTATTGACCTCACTCTCGACAAAGACATTTCCCAAATGGCTTTCTATGATTTTAAAGCTGATCATGAGACCTAACCCATTACCAGTTTTTTTCGTTGTGAAGAATGGTTCTCCCAGTCTCTTAAGCTGCTCTGGCGGCATCCCAATTCCTGTGTCGGTAATGGATATATGCACTTTATCCTCTTTAAGTTCAGTCATGACTTTTATGACCCCACCGTCAGGCATAGCCTCCATACCATTTTTAATGAAGTTCAAAATGACTTGTTTTAATCGATTCTCATCACAACGAACGAGGATCTCTTCTTCATTGAAATCCGAAATTAGCGTGATGTTCTTCTTCCTGGCTTCAAAATCCGTCAAAGATACGACGTTTTGAATGATCGGCACAAGATTCTTCGATTCCAATATCAAGGCCTGTGGTTTGGCCAATTGCAAGAACTCTTCAACTATCTCATTCACACGATTGATTTCGTCCATGATTATTTCCAGATATTCCAGTTTATTTTCGTCCGTTTCATCTAATTGCAAAAATTCCGTATACCCTTTCATGGAGGTCAGCGGATTTCGTATTTCATGTGCCACTCCAGCAGCAAGCTGACCGACAGCGGCTAATTTATCCTGCCGATGGAGCATCTCTTCCGATTGTTTACGCTCAGTTATATCATATCTAAGTGCCAGAAACTGAAATGGCTTTCCTTCTTCGCTGAAAAATGGAACAATTGTTGTATCGACCCAATAAAAACTGCCGTCTTTCGCCTTGTTTCTAATTTCACCATGCCAAACTTTCCGTTCATGGACGGTTTTCCACATATGTTCAAAGAATTCCTTTGAATGGTATCCAGAATTAACTATCTTATGTGTATGGCCTAGCAGTTCATCTCTCCCATAACCGGAAACCTCGGAGAACTTATCATTCACTTCGATAATGACTCCTTTATCATCGGTAATCGCCACAATCAAGGATTGGTTGATTGCATATTGCATATCCTCCAGTTCCTTGATTGACCCCTTTAGTGCATTTTCTGCTTTTTTACGACTGGAAATATCTGAACGGATCGAAATATATTGATATGGCTTACCTTTTTTCATAAAGGGAACGATAGTTGTATCCACCCAATAAAAATTACCGTCTTTAGCCCGGTTGCATATTTCACCATGCCATGTTTTCCCTTGGCTGATCGTTAGCCATAGGTCAGCGAAAAATTCTTTTGTATGATAACCAGAATTGATGATGGAATGATTTTTCCCTACTAGTTCATGTTTTTCATATTGTGATATTTCCAGGAATTTTTCGTTAACATATGTAATGATTCCTTTTGCATCCGTGATGGCGACTATCGCCGATTGATCTAAAGCAGAACGGATATCGCTCACAGTATTGTCGCTTTTTGCCAACCGCCGGCCAACTATCGTACTTGAAGCGATCAAGCTGGCAAGGATGAATAATGAAACGAAGCATGTAAGATAAAGCATAAATGGGGTGAGTGGAACAAATTCACCCGTTTCATTTTTCGTGTTCATCGGTAACACTCTTAAAAAAAGATAATAGCCTTCAATGATTGCCCCGCTCATCAAGAGAGTACTGATTGGCTTTAGCGAGGATTGACTTAATTTATTAAAATAAAATAATATTGCAAGTGCTGCTACAAATAAACTAAAGATACTTAAAAGCGTACTGAAGACCGACAATGGACTAAAGTGCAAAGAATGGTTTAAAGAAGATGTTCCCATTATATAATTGGATAAAATGGCCATCGTAAACATGAAGCCGCAAAAAACGATTTGCAACACTTGTGTCTTATACGATATGGCCAATAACCCAACTCCTGCGAGAGCTATCGCCAATGCTAACGAAAAAATTATTGTAGCAATGTTGTATGCTGCCATTCCTGAATTATCAAGGGTGAATATGACCACAAAATTAAGAGTCCAAATAGCCACTCCCATAGAGCAGCTGCTCCCAATATACACCAGGCGTTTATATTTCTCTATCGTCAGTAATGTTGTCAGTAAATCCAACGCCGTATAGCACGCCATTATTATCAAAAGTACTGCAATCATAAAGAGGACAGGATTTGATGCCACTATTGATTGTTCCATTTTTTTACTTGACCACCTCAAACGTTCTATTCTCCTATATTGTAATGGAAATCCATAGTACCTCAAAGGTTTTTTATTTCCTTACTCCTATATATTTACACACTGACTATTTCGGCGCTCCTTATATCTCAAGAAAATGCTGGATTCCATCATAAAATCATAAAAATTAGAAATACTATTGTTTTGTAAGGAGTAGAATAGGATTACATGGTATTGACAAGCATTTTCAACCCTGTTTCATCATTGCAGGACATTATCAATAACAGAAATAATTATTCGAGAATATATTAATCAAGAATGTTAATTTCTTTATTTAATTATACCTATAGGTTTATAATTAAATAGAACCTATATAGAGAGAAGGAGTGGGTGGCATGATTATGTCAGACCTGGCAGGTGCAAGTACAACAGAAATTATGCATAAGAAGACCCAGCATAAAAAATTAACACTGAGACAAGTTTTACAAAGAGGTCTACTAATTACAATCGGTGCGGTTTTGATGGCTGTCGGCCTCGAGATTTTTTTAGTGCCGAATAACGTAATCGACGGGGGCATAACGGGTATATCGATTATGTTATCTTACATTACTGGATGGAAGCTCGGAATCTTTCTATTCATTTTGAATCTTCCTTTCTTTTTTATCGGTTATAAACAAATCGGCAAAACCTTCGCATTATCTACCCTTTATGGAATTTTAGTCCTTTCCATTACCACTACATTGCTTCATCATGTACCAGCTTTCACTCAAGATATCCTCCTAGCGTCCGCTTTCGGCGGAATGATTCTTGGCATTGGTGTTGGAATGGTCATTCGATATGGCGGCTCATTGGATGGTACAGAAATACTTGCCATACTCGCTAGCAAGAAGCTCCCTTTTTCCGTTGGGGAGATCGTCATGTTTTTTAATTTATTCATCCTTGGCAGTGCGGGCTTCGTATTCTCGTGGGATCGTGCCATGTATTCGATCATTGCTTACTTCGTGGCATATAAAACGATGGATATCGTCATCGCAGGTTTGGACGAATCCAAATTTGTTTGGATTATCAGTGATGAATTTAATGATATCGGTGATGCCATAATGAATCGCCTTGGACGGGGCGTAACCTTTTTAGCTGGTGAAGGTGCATATTCTGGTGATGATAAAAAAGTCATCTTTTGTGTAATAAACAGGCTTGAGGAAGCTAAACTTAAAGAGATAGTCAAAAGTTTCGATCCATCTGCATTTCTTGCCGTTGGGGATATCGCGGAAGTTCGAGGCGGTCGATTCAAGAAAAAAGATATCCACTAATCATTCACCTGCTTTTTGCTTGATCCAATTGGCAAAAAGATAAAAAAAGCTGAAGGGAGAATCCCCTTCAGCTTTTTTTATGACCTTAATAGTTTCTTGGATTGTTGATTGCTTGAAGCATTCTGGTGCCGGGTTTCATCTCGCTGCTACATAACGGACAAACGTGTTCATCATTACTTGTAAAGTTATCGCGAATCCAACCTTTGCAATCTTCTGATGTACATTCCCACACCTTTGTTTCTTCAGGAATGATTTCTTCCGTATTATTTCTTCTATACATATATCTCACTCCTTAGAATTGAATTGACTCCGTCCTGCATAACAGATCACAAGCCATAAAGATAAAAGAAGAATAGATGGCGTTTAATCTAAATTGTGAGTAAATACCCATTCGCAAATCTAAGTATGATCATTGTTCTTTCAACCAAACTTTTTGAATGGTAAGAACTTGAGATTACGACATGAATTTTTCATATCTCATATCCATTATAACATATATATGCTTTATATATTTGAGGAAAGATTCTAAAAAAGAAAGTAGTCCCCAAAATGAAACACAGTCCCTGACTTACCCTTCAAGATAATCGAGACTGCGCTGTTTAAGAATCCATTTCATATGGTTCTTCCTGCTCGTTCGATGGAACATCGAGCATGAGAGTAATTTTTAATGCCAAAACCTAAAACAATGAAAGCCCTGCCTCTCTCCCATCCATACGGTTCCTAGACCGTGCCTGCGAGAATCAGATAAAAGCTTGTAAGTACATGTTTATTAATTAAAACCGTCCGTAATTCCAATTGGGTAGATTAAATTCCAAAAGACAAATGGTACATAGAAGTAAGTTAATGAAGAACAGAAATGGATCGAGGAAAATACTTGGTGATTACATGTATTTCTTTTTTCTAGATATGTTTAACTTGATTCTACTTCATCATGAAAATGATGAAAAATTATTTTATTAATAAAAATGTTACTTTAAATTACCCTCCAGTGCTTTCTTTTCATAACACTGAAATTTAATGATACCACACATATTTTTATATGTAAAGCATTAATCCAGAATAAAACCACTCCGCCCTACTTCATTTTAAAATAAAAAATAAAGAGGCTAAGATTCACCTCTTTTATTTAAACGCATTATATTCATTTTCAATTTTAGGAAGTTCCCTGACTTCCTCAACTAATTGACTTCCACACATTGGGCAATCATAGTTTTCCGAGGCAAAATCTTTTCTCATCCAACCATTACAATCTGCTGATCCGCACGCATATACTATCGTATCTTCCATAACGATTTCTGGTTCCTCTGAATTCTTTTTACCAAAATACATGAGCAACCTCCTCTTTTTTATATAAAGAATCTGATTAAAGGCGCGAAATTTCACCTTTTTATCATTCCTAGTATACGCATTAAACCATATTCTTATTTATTCAATGAAGAAATTATCCAAAAAACCTTAACACCTTTCGTTTTCCAGTCCTGCTTTAACCAAGATTGCCTTAATCATAAAGTAGGAAATATGCTCAGGCAGGGCTTCTTTTAATGGTTTCAATTTGTCAGAATCCAATTGTTTCGCAGTTTTCAAAACAAGATTAAAATCTTTCTCCAAGAAAATCTCATCCCATTTGATATCCAAGTGTTCTTCTGCACACTTTAATAAATGATTTTCAATTGAAATGGCAGACAATCCTCTCAATGTCCCTATTTCCTTGATTGATTTACCTTCCTGATATAAGCGATAGCTTTCTAAGTGAGATGGTTTAGTTGCTCTCTTTACCGTTTCCTTTGTAACCATAGTATTCGTTTCTAATTCAGGATGTGCCTGTACATACTCGGAAATCACTTGTAAAAACGCAGCTCCGAAGCGTTCGAATTTCTGCACCCCCACCCCTTTCACTTCCAGGAATTCCTCTTCCGTCCTCGGCAGTTTGACGGCCATATCTTTCAGGGATGCATCGGAAAAAATAATGAATGGAGGTACATTTTCCGTACTTGCCAATTCTTTTCTTAACTGCCTCAACTCTTCAAACAGCCCATGATCAGCACTGATGCTGCTTACTTTTTTTATTTCCTTACGCAGTACTTTTTTCTGTCCCAAAAGCACTTCCCTGCCAGCATTGGTAACTTTAAGAACCGGAAACTGTCCGCCCGTCATTTCGATATACTGTTTTGCTGTCAGGAAATCAATGAAATCACCTACATCCTTCGCTGATTGATCATTGATGATTCCATAAGTTGAGAGCTTCTGGAATCCGAACTCTTCAATTTTCTTATTGCGTGATCCCGTAAGAACTTGGGAAATCATCGTTTTACCGAATCGCTCACCCATTCTCAACATGCATGAAAGGACCATCTGTGCCTGTATAGTTACTTCAACAGAGTCACGTTTATCTGTACAATTTTCGCAATGACCGCAATCTTCAGGGTTTTCTTCTCCAAAGTATCGCAGAATGAAGGCTTGCAAACACCCTTCGGTAAAACAATAATCCTTCATTCTGTTCAATTTCTTCAATTCCTGGGCTTGCCACTCCTGCGAGGGATTTGATTGATCAATCAAGAAACGCTGTATCTGCATATCTTGAGGGGAATATAAAAGGATACATTCACTATCCAAACCATCCCTCCCTGCACGGCCCGCTTCCTGGTAATAACTCTCCATGTTCTTTGGAGTCTGGTAATGGATGACGTATCTAACATTCGATTTATCGATACCCATACCAAAGGCAGATGTCGCTACCATCAAGGGTATGTCATCACGAATGAATTGATCTTGCTGTTCCGAACGGTCTTTTTCATTCATTCCAGCATGGTATCGACCTGTTTTGAATCCAGCTTTTATAAGCTTCGCATACAAGGAATCGACTTCTTTCCTAGTGGCTGCATAGATGATACCCGATTCATTTTTGTTTTTCTCTAAATAGCGCATTAAAAACCGGCCGCGATTTTCTTCTTTCACTACGGAAAAGAACAGGTTATCTCTGGAAAATCCCGTTGATATTGTATGCTGCTCTGTTATTCCGAGCGACTGACATATATCTTCCGTCACATGCGGTGTGGCTGTTGCGGTTAATGCCAGTACTGTCGGAGCTGATGGCATGTTTTTCAATAAGGTTTTGATTTTTAAATAGCTTGGTCTGAAGTCATGACCCCATTGAGATATACAGTGGGCCTCATCGATGGCTACCAATGAAATATCCACATTAAATAAATCCTGTTGAAATGCAGGATTTTCCAATCGTTCCGGCGCCAAATAAACCAACTTATATCTACCGTGTTTAATATCGTTCATTCTATTGGATGATTCCAACCCAGAAATGGAGCTATTAAGAAACGTGGCATCAATCCCAGTTTGTTCGAGGGCATCTACTTGATCCTTCATCAAGGAAATTAGTGGGGATATAACGAGTGTTACACCTGGTAACAGAAGGGCTGGAATTTGGTAACATATTGATTTACCTCCGCCGGTAGGCATGATTCCCGCCGTGTTTATTCCTCCCAATACCTGTTCGATAATCTGTTCCTGACCTTTTCGGAATGACTCATAACCAAAGTATTCTTGTAAATATTCACGTGCTTTTTCCATCAATTCACTATTCCTCCTATTTACCTTCTAAGGATTTATAAGGATCTACTTCTTCCATTGTACCTGCTTTTCCCGACAACCTAAAGGACAAAAAAAGCAGACACATTATGCCTGTGTCTGCTTTTTAAATATATAAACATGTTTTGCATGGTTAAATTAATTCAGGATTTGCACTTTAACGTTTTTAACGCCCCAATTCACGGCATCCTGTTGGTTTGGAACAAATATGTCCACTCTATTCCCTTTGATGGCACCGCCTGTATCGGCTGCCGTTGCGTAGCCATAACCTTCAACATAAACCTTTGATCCTAGTGGAATGACTGAAGGGTCCACGGCAATTACCTTTGCATCAGGATTAGCTTTCAAGTCCACTCCTGTGGCTGTTGTTCCGCTGCAGCCTTGACAATCAGCCGTATAGGCTGTTGCACTAACAGTAATCTCTTTTCCAGCTTCTGCTTGATCTTGGGATTCATTGTTTGTGTCTGCTGGTTCCGATTGTTCAACCGGCTTCGTTTGTTCTGCTGGCTTGGATTGTTCTGCTGGCTTGGATTGTTCTGCTGGTGCAGCTTGCTCTGCTTGTGGAGCTTGCTCTGATTTCTGTGCAGGCTCTACACTTGCAGCTTCGACTTTGTTAGCTGCTGGTTTAATGACCAGCTCTTGATCAGGATGGATTGTATCTGAATTTAAACCGTTCCAAGATTTAATATCATTTACCGCTACATCATATTTGTGTGCAATTCCCGATAATGTGTCCCCTGACTTTACTTTATAATGCTTTTCTTGAGAAATATGTATGGTTTCTCCGGCATAAATAGCGTCAGAAGACAAATCGTTCCAAGACTTAATATCTTCTATTGATACTTTATATGTTTGAGATATCCCCCATAATGTGTCTCCATCTTTCACTTTGACATCCTCTGCTTGTACCGGAATTGTAAATGCACCGGATATTGCAGCGGCTGCCGCTAACGATAAGATTGATTTTTTCATATGTTGTTACCTCCTTGTGAGCTGCTTTATAAGCTACGAGTTAAATCTTAACATAGTTTTTTTCTATACAAAGAACAAACAGATAAAGAATAGATGACAAACATCACAGTAAGATAACGGGACTATAACAAGATTTTATAATATTCTGAAAAAACATCATTTTCCAGATAATTTCCTTTCCAGACCAGGGAAGTCATATTATGCATTACCCAGGCATAAAAATTTAAAGGCTATATCTTTACAAAGGAGGTATTTTTTTGACTCGCGAAAAGACTTTTACCTTAGTTAAGTCATATAAACCTTTCCATAGTAAATTCGATCCGTGCCCGCCTATTGGGAGAAAGTACTACAGGACACCTCCTAATTTGTATATTAATTTCCAACCGCCGAATTTGGAACAGTTCACACCGGAGGAAGCTTTGAAATACGGTACACTTTGGAAATTCTTTTATGATTTTTATGATAATCCATATCGTGAAAGGGAGACATAAATGAATAAGAAACTGGATGATGAATATTATCAGTTGCTTGAACAAATACAGGCTGCCGATTTCGTACTTGTCGAGTTGACTCTTTATTTGGATACACATCCTAACGATCAGCAAGCATTACAGCAATTCAATCAATTTCATGAATACTCCAAACAATTGAAATCAGTTTTTGAGCCTAAATATGGTCCATTATTGGGTTTTGGAAACAGTCCAGGCGGTGAAAATAAATGGGAATGGGGCCAAGGCCCTTGGCCATGGCAGGTATAAGGAGAGATATCTATGTGGGTTTATGAAAAGAAGCTGCAATATCCAGTTAAAGTAAGAGACTGTAATCCTCAATTGGCAAAATATTTAATAGAACAATACGGGGGTGCTGATGGCGAGTTGGCTGCAGCACTCCGATACTTAAATCAACGATATACAATTCCTGATAAAGTGATTGGCCTGCTTACGGATATCGGAACGGAAGAATTTGCCCATCTCGAAATGATCGCCACGATGATTTATAAGCTTACAAAAGACGCCACCCCTCAGCAGATGGCTGCAGCTGGTCTAGGTGACCATTATGCCAATCATGATAGTGCCCTTTTTTATCATGACGCAGCAGGAAATCCATTTACTGCCACATATATCCAAGCCAAAGGCGACCCCATTGCAGATTTATATGAAGACATCGCCGCTGAAGAGAAGGCCAGAGCAACCTACCAATGGTTGATCGATATCTCGGATGATCCTGATATCAATGATTCACTCAGGTTTTTGCGTGAGAGGGAAATTATCCATTCGATGAGGTTCAGAGAAGCTGTGGAGATTTTAAAAGAAGAAAAAGGTAAAAAGAAGTTTTTTTAATGAAATTCACATAAAAAAAGCAGCGGAGAAAATCCGCTGCCTTTTTCATTTACGGTCTGAAGAATATGTCCAACCATCTTCCTGATAAATCTTTTCTTCTTTCATCAGTTTACCGAGAGCACGCTTGAACGCTCCCTTGCTTAAACCGAAGTGAAACTTGATATCATCAGGTGGCGTTTTGTCGCCATAAGGCATTGCACCGCCGCGATTCATTAAATAAGTGAAAATGACATCAGCATCTCCCCCCATTAAATCTTGTTTAAAGGGGATTAAAGAAACGTTAAGCGTTCCATCTTCTTTACTATCAATGACGCGCCCTTCAACTAATTCACCAAGACGGGGCTCTTCATTGCGTTCACTTTCGTGAATGAAACAGCGGTATCCTTCTTGTGAAATAAAGAAAGACCCAACCATAAGCAAACGATAGACATTTCCCTTAATACTGGTGTTTCGTACTCCTTTTAAAGGAGCTGGCACTGCAATCTCCTGAATTACATCTTCCGTTGCAAGTTTACCAAACAGGCGGTCATTACGATCTGTCTTCAGGGATACATATAGACGATCACCAACCTCGGGCCATAATCGATCTATATTCGGAAGGTCGTCCAGTGATACAAGAATATCTTTGGAAAGACCGATGTCAACAAAAACACCCAGTTTCCTTTTCACATTGACAACTTCCGCCCAGCCATACTGATCAATCTGGATTTCGGGTATCTTCATTGTCGCTGTTAGCCTTGCTTGTTTGTCATGGTAGATGAACACAGTTACTTCATCGCCAATCTCAAGTTCCGTTCCTTCATTCATTTCATTATGATGAAGTAAGACATCTTCTGAACCATCTGTTAAAAACCATCCGAAATCAGCCTTACGTTCCACTTCTAACTCTACAGCCATGCCGGCCTGAATTTTTTGCATGTATAAAAATCCTCCTGTAACTTACCTTTACCTACAATTGTACCCAATTATTTATATTTCCAACATATTTGAATTTATCATTTTTTTGTTGTTCTGTATACCTATTACGGTTTTTTATTTTTTAACACTTGCTTTCTTCATGGAATGCCTGCGGAACCAGAATATGCCCTTGTTTACCGTTACTTAATAAAGTATGCATGATCACTTTGGATAATTGGCTCGGTTTATACGGTTTAACTAAATAATCCTTTGCTCCCAATGACATTCCCTTCTCCCTTTCGGCAAGTATGGTCGATACAAAAACGGGAATCTCATTCAAGTCTGCGGAACCTTTTAATTCCCTCAAGTTCGTCCAGCCGTCCAGCTCTCCCTCTTCAAGAAGGATATTTAGTACAATGGCATCAGGAGGTGAGCTTTTTAGCTGATTAAGTCCGAACTGCTGATATTGCTTTTAATGAATTGTGCAAACTCAACCAGTACAAGATCCCCCACCGAGTGTCCGTATTGATCATTCACCCTTTTAAAGTGTTCAAGATCAATGATGCTTATCGTAAAATGACGCCCTGACCGCTTCAGTGTATCTTCAAGAAATCTTCTATTATATACCTGTGTCAGCTCATCAATAAGGACCGATTGATCAAAGATTTTCTTCCGCTGTATATGCCTTACTATCTTTACAATAAACTCATCGATATCAATCGGCTTACCAATAAAATCATCCGCACCCATCCTGAATGCTTTTATCCGGGTATGTTTATCGTTCTGAATACTGTTCATGATCTTCGGTATGACATATTTTTCGTTATTAAGATGAATCTCCTGAAAATTTGAAAACCATCCTTTGCAGGCAACTGAATATCAAGAATAAGGCAATCCGGCTGCATTTCAGAATATTGATTTGACGCTTTGACGGGGCCGGCATTCATTATGACCATCCACCCCTTATCCTCCAATAAATCTTTCAATAAAATCAACATAGATAATTACCATCTTGCACAATTTATTTAGGATTTGTCATAAAGTTTACTTATTTACTTAACTAATCTTCTAAACCCGCGATTTCAAACTCTGGTATTTCGGTGATATAATTTAAGGATCAACTGAAAGGAAAATGAAATCATACATGACAAAAAAATTGTATTACACGTCCACCAAGACTTCCCAATGGGATACCAAAATTCGGGAGACCATTGAAGAAAATGGCTTTTACTATATCACTCTTGAAGAAACCGCTTTTTATCCCGAAGGGGGCGGTCAGCCTGCAGATACTGGTAAAATAGAAGGAATCACCGTTTTTGACGTTATAAAAGACAATGATGGAAAGATTCTTCATAAGGTGGAGAGACGGCCAGATTCAGAGATCGTTCACTGTGAACTTGATTGGTCCCGCCGCTTTGATCATATGCAACAGCATAGCGGCCAGCATTTACTCTCTGCCGTCTGCAGGGAACTGTTCGACTCTAATACAGTCAGCTTTCACCTTGGGAAGGAATATATAACGATCGATATAATGACAGGATTCCAATGGACTGAAGTACATACGGCTGCTGCTGAAAAGCTAGTTAATCAATATATTATCGAGAATCGCGAAATACTTATCTATTACGTGACAAACGAGCAATTACAGACACTTCCTGTCGTCAAAATGCCTAAAGTTTCAGAGAATATCCGTATAGTTGAGATAGAAGGGATTGAATATAACCCTTGCGGCGGAACCCATGTAGGGCGTACTGGTGAGATTGGCTTAATAAAAATTTTCAAAGCTGAGAAGCAGAAAGAACATACCCGTCTCTATTTTAAGTGCGGCAACAGGGCATTGAACGATTATTCCGAAAGCCTAGGAATTCTTTCAGCATTATCGAATAAGTTCAATACCGGACGTACAGAGATACTGAATAGGGTGGAAAAATTGGAAAATGACTATAAGCAGCTGCTATCGGCAAACGAAAACTTAAAACTTGAAAATGCAAATTTTCTTGCTGACTCCCTGCTTGCAGAAAATGGAGGAGGATTCATCTCTCATATTTTCGAAGATAGCTCAATGAAAGAACTGCTTTACCTTGCAAGTACGATTGTAAAAAAGGAAAAGGTTACCGTATTATTAGCATCACGTAAGGAGCAAAAGGTCATCCTTTCACACAGTGGGGACATCCCCTTTCATTGCGGACAATATTTTAAAGCTGAACTCAGTTCGTATAATGGGAAAGGCGGAGGGAACGAACAGACTGCACAAGCAGGTTTTACATCACAAAATGACTTAATCGCATTTTTCCAATACACAGTTAAAAATTTAGGCCATAATCCTGGTGAATAAAACCGTTCCGTAATGATGGCATACGTGGTGAACACGGAAATCATGACTTCTCGGATTGAGAATAGAAAGGACAAATTAATTCCTCTCTCTTGTAGACAAAAGGGCTTCCATCTGAATTATTAAACAAAGTTGATTAGAACGGAAGGTACGAGACTCCTGCAGGAAAAGCGCGTCCAAGGGAGACCCCACAGGCGCCAAGAGCGCCGAGGAGGCTCCCGGACCGCCCGCGGAAAGCGAGTGCCTGGAGTGGAAATCAACGTTCATATTCTGACACTCCCTCAAAAAAATGTAGGCAATCATAATAAATATCCAATTTGTCTACAGTCTGAAGAGAGGACAAATAAAGTCCTCTCTCTTTTTATTCTTCCATTTTCAATTTCCCTAACCCGCGTTCTTCAATATGTAGATGGTATTTTTCCTCGAGCTCCATGATACGGATAAACGCTTCCTCCTGATTATATTCATGGTTTTCCGACTCCTCGGCAAACTCTTTTCTAGCCAAATGATAGGCAAGCTTATCCCTGAACACTCCTTCTTCATACTCATTTATGACTGTTTGAAGTTGATCCTCCAATTCCCGAGTCAAATCATAAATTTCATATTCCTTCACAAACTGTACTCCTTCCACGCCGAAATCTTTGGCAAAGGAATTAATATACTGTTCCATCTCACTAAATTCTTCTTTATTATCTTCAATATCGGAAGCAACCCAATATCCGTACTGAACCATTTTGAATAATGTTTCATACTGTTTCTTGGTAAAATTGATTTTCATTGTCGATACTCCTTTTCCTGTTTCCTTACAACAAAAAGAATAAACCGCAATGGAACAAAAGTCCAATGCGGTTTATCTCAATCCAATATTTCCGTTACAGAAAAATAAGCTGCTTTTTCCGTATCTACTACATAATGGCAATCGCCTTTAACTAGATTATAATAACGGTGCTTTTGAATGTTTGAAATCATTTGAGTTGAGTCATCGCCTTCTACCTCATGCTCTAGTTCTTTGCCGCCCGGAAAATAAAAGCCAACTTTCAATTTCATCTTTCTCATCCTTCCCTTCGTCTGGTTGAATCACTCTTTTATTTCATATCCTTTCTCATGCATTTATAAACATAAATAAAATGCTTATTCGCTTTTTCCATGATATTCTAGGGGAAAATACGATATTCAGAAGGTGTTTTTATGAAGATAAGGAAAGCCATGGAACAAGATGTACGTGGAATAGCAAATGTACATATAAACAGCTGGAAAACGACTTATAAAGGAATCCTCCCGGATCAATATTTGTATTCCATGAATCTGGAAGCCAAAAAGAAAAACTGGCTTAGAAATTTAAAGATGCTGCATAATGCCACCTTTGTAGCGGAAAACGCCAATGGGGAAATCATCGGTTTCGCTGCTGGCGGCCCTGAACAAACGAATGATCCGCATATTCAAGGTGAAGTATATGCCATTTATTTTTTACAAGAATATCAACGACAGGGACTCGGCCGAAAAATGATAAAAGCGGTCATACATGAGCTTATGAAAATGGAACATCAGAATTTAATAATTTGGGCATTAAAGGATAATCCTTCTTGCGGTTTTTACAGAGCACTTGGCGGTCAAGTGATAGCTGAAAAAACCGTTAAAATGGCAGGCATCGAGCTTATCGAAGTCGGTTTCGGGTGGGAAGATATTCAGGATATCCTTTTGCATTTGTAAGCATTCCCGAGGAGGGTGGTTACTCTCCACCCTCCCCCTCTCATGTCTCGATAAGGAAGGCTGTTTTCTCATTACCTAAAAAATAAAGCCGGTGCAATGGCCTTGTCATTGTTACGTACAGCAATTTGATATCAAGTTCATTTCCATGGCAATACATTTCTTCGAGGGATATTGCAAATACGACATCGAATTCGAGACCTTTGGCTTGATAGGATGGAACAATCAACGTTTTATCTTTTGGGATGTTTCCCGCTTCATCTATTAAATGAAAGCCTTGATGAAATCCACTTAGTTTCTCGTTTGCCAGTTTGCAATCTTTCATCGTTTTGGCAATAACGGCAAACGTTTTAAAACCTTCTCCTTTAAGGCTTGCGATAAGATCGATCAGCTCTTCTTCCCAACCTTCCTTTTCAATGGAAATGAATTCTGGTTCCTTGCCATGACGAACTACAGGTTCAACTTCCGGGAAATCGTATGTTAACATCTGAAGTATTCCATTAGCTCTTTTCATTATTTCAACAGTTGTTCTGTAGCTTTTTTGTAATTCAGTATAAGTCGCCCGAGGGAAAATACGACTGTGAACCTCGTCCCACGTTTGAAGTCCGCGATATGAATGGATGCCTTGCGCAAGATCTCCTACTAGTGTGAACATATCGGTATCCACTGCCGTCTTTAATGCCTGTAACTGCATGAAGCTATAATCCTGTGCCTCATCAATGACGACATTTTTTGCTTTGTTTTCTTTATCGACACCAAAAAGCCGCTCATGAAGATATAATAATGCTCCTAAGTCCTCCATCTCATAACTTTTAGCAGAGAATAATTTATGATTATACTCACATAAAACACTGGCATCTTCAACAGTAAGTTTACCGTTACTGTACGAGGCGAGACGCTCGGGATCTTGGTATAATTCCTGATAGTAATCCAGGAGATCTTTACTTTTGAATTGCTTAAAATACCCTTTTACCGAAGTACGGATCGCCTTTTGGACCTGCCCCATCCTTTCCTCTTTCTTATCGAGGCATTTTGTAACAAAGTCCTTGCGAATGACTGGATCGATATTCTTATTTAGAGCTTTCTCAATTTTGGCATCATAAAAATCAACTACACGTTCAAGGATTGTTTTCTTTTTCAATTTCACTTCATTTTGTAGTATGGCCTTCAGTTTGTCCAGCCTGCTGTATAACGGTAAATACCAATAATCCTCTTCCAATAATCTAATGAACTTCTTAGCGGAATAGAGGCGATATTTATCACAATAAAAATCAGCATCTGGATGAAAGCCCCTGAAAATATCCTTTACATATTCGTCCAATATATATTTAAAGGCAGGGGAACCCTTCAGACCTGATATCCAGACGGCTGAATTAATTTCTTCATCATCATTTTCCAGCAATCGAGTTAATTTATCATCCGCTATAAGCTTCACTTGCTTTCCTATCGCTGCCTGAACATATTCCGAAAATGTAAATTGTTTTACCTTTTCGACTCCCAATTCAGGTAAAGCTTCAGATATGTAATCAATGAAAACCCGGCTCGGAGCAAGAATCATCAATTGACGCGGATCGAACAGGTCTTTATAGTGATAAATGAAATAGGAGATCCTATGTAAAGCAATTGTGGTTTTACCACTGCCCGCTGCGCCCTGAACAATGATAGGTTTATTCAAATCTGCCCGAATGATTTTATTTTGTTCTTCCTGGATCGTGGTAATGATATCTGTCAATCGATTGCTGGAACTTTTGGAAAGGGATTCCTGCAACAATTCATCGGTTGTTGTCAAATCAATGTCCCTTATCTCCTCCAGGATACCTTCTTCTATCATTAGCTGTCTTTTTAAAGTAATGTTCCCGCTGAATGTCTCCCCTTCCGCTTCATATTCTATTTCACCAATCCGTCCCTCATAATACAGGTTTGCAATCGGTGAACGCCAATCGACAATAATCTGTTCCTGGCTTTCCCTCTGATAAAGCGATGCTTTTCCGAAATAAAGGACTTCGCCTCTATCACCGTCATTCCTTTCAAAATCCACTCTTGCAAAGTAGGGTTTTTTACTTGCTTTGCGTAAACTTTCAAGTTCGGTTTTCGACATCTCAAAAAAGTTGGCCGTCGTCAGCAGTTGTGAATATAAGGCTGATTCAGACCAATCGGCATCGCCAAAAGCTTCTTGCATATTCCTCTGAAATTGATCTTTGCTTGTTTCTGATGTTTTGATGACTACATCGATATAACGTTTCGTAAAATCCAGCCGCTGTCGTTCCTTTTCAAAATCAGGGTGATTTCCCAATAAAATCATTCCCCTTCCTTGTGTATTTATCAAACTTAAAATGCCGACGCTAATACGAAATGGACATTTATACTATCAGAAAAGCCAATGGTTGACAAATCTGGAGACATAGAATTATATAGTTTAAATTTACCACTTCCCTTATATTTCATATAATTCGAAGAATACACTATATATTACGTTGATTTAGAAATAATACGTTGACTTATGAACTGCTGCTATTGTCATCAATTCTTAACATAAATAATGCTAATTTAATGTTTTATCGGAAACTCACATTATATACTTAAATTACAATTACATAATTTTCTTAAGAAAGTGGGTACTGTCATGGAAATAAATGAAAAACAACCAATGCTATCCCCTAAATTAATCCATGAACTTGAAATTTTATCATCCAAAACAAATATGCCTGTTTCTGAATTATTGGAAATATCTGTAGTATCATTGCTGGAAAAAGTGAATAATACCAAAGAACTCAATGTTGGACTTAATAATAAGGAAATGATCTTAAGAAATAAAATCATCATTAATCAAAATAAAGAGGTTCTGAATAACAAAAGCACTTGACCATAGAGGTTAAGTGCTTTTTGGTTCCTAACTGCCACTGTATTAATGGAATAGATATTCTTACGTGGTTTCCAGTGTAATATTTGTATCTTAATTTGTAATTTCCCCGCCGAAAAATCATTTCTTATTCGGAATTGTAGATTTTCATAAAAAAAAGCAGCTATTAAACTGCTTAACAATTAATCATGGTTTAATAGATGTCACGTACGTACCTGCTATGAAATCATGTATCGCTCTATGATCTTTCCTTATGCCAACCATGAACGCACTGACAATAAACCCTATCCCAAATGTAATGGCATAAACCAAAGCAGCAACTAAATACCTCAATAGCATTGTGCCTATGCCTAATTTCCTTCCGTCCACCCGTACTATGCGTATTCCCATAATCCTTTTACCCACTGTATAGCCATACCATAATATCGGGACAATCAGCATGTAAAGAAAGTTGAAAAACGTTGAAAAGTTTTCATTTTCCCAATCACCGGTAATCAACCCGAAAATAATCGCTAATGGAAAAGACACTATTATGCCATCCAAAAATCCTGCAAAAAGACGTTTCCAAAAACCTACTGAATCGCTCATTTAAAATCCTCCTGTTGTGTTAGTTACAGTTACCTATATTACCAATAATAAGGATGGTGCGTAACGAGTCTTTGTACCCACCGAATTCTTTAACAAAAAAATAAAACTTACATAATTGGTGACAATTTATAAGCAAAATTAAATCTCTGTGTAATTTTTGCTTATAAACGTTTGTTTTTGCTAATCTGCCTTTAATTTTCCTAAGAAATAAGATACAATTTAAATGATGCACAGTTTAAAACATACAAGATCGTAAACTGCTGTTTGTATGAATCAGCGTAAAACTAATGAAACAAAGTGTTGGACACGTTGAAACAAAAGTATTTTGGAGGAATGTAAATAAATGATTACAGTAAATAATGTTGGTTTACGTTATGGCGATCGTAAACTGTTTGAAGATGTTAATATAAAATTCACTCCTGGTAACTGCTATGGCCTGATTGGTGCGAATGGTGCGGGTAAATCCACTTTCTTAAAAATCCTTTCAGGTGAAATTGAAGCGCAATCCGGCGATGTCCATATGGGTCCTGGCGAACGCCTTGCCGTTCTAAAGCAAGATCACTTCGCTTATGAAGAGGAAGAAGTCCTTAAAGTTGTCATTATGGGACATGAAAGATTATATGAAGTCATGCAAGAAAAAGATGCCATCTATATGAAGGAAAACTTCACCGACGAGGACGGAATGAAAGCGGCCGAACTTGAAGGAGAATTTGCCGAATTAAACGGCTGGGAAGCTGAACCTGAAGCTTCAATCCTCTTAAAAGGCCTTGGCATCACGGAAGACCTGCATACAAAGAAAATGGCTGAATTAAACGGTGGCGACAAAGTTAAAGTATTGCTTGCCCAGGCATTATTCGGTAAACCGGATGTTCTTTTATTGGATGAGCCTACCAACCACTTGGACTTAAAAGCGATCAAATGGCTGGAAGAATTCCTAATCAACTTTGAAAACACTGTTATCGTAGTTTCCCATGACCGTTACTTCCTTAACAAAGTTTGTACACATATCGCGGATCTTGATTTCGGTAAAATCAAAGTTTATATCGGTAACTATGACTTCTGGTATGAATCAAGCCAGCTTGCCCTTAAACTGACTCAAGATGCCAATAAGAAAAAAGAAGAAAAAATCAAAGAGCTTCAAAATTTCATCGCGCGTTTCAGTGCCAATGCATCCAAATCGAGCCAAGCGACATCCCGTAAGAAATTATTGGACAAAATCAGCTTGGATGACATCGAGCCTTCATCACGCCGCTATCCATATGTCGGCTTTACTCCTGAACGTGAAATCGGGAACGACCTGCTTCGTGTAGATGGAATCTCGAAAACGATCGATGGCGTAAAAATATTGGATAATGTCAGCTTCACGATGAATAAAGGCGACAAAATTGCATTTGTCGGTAAAGATGAGATTGCTAAAACAACAATGTTCAAAATCTTGGCAGGTGAAATTGAACCGGATAGCGGCTCATTCAAATGGGGCGTTACGACCTCTCAGGCATACTTCCCTAAGGATAATGCTGAATTCTTTGAAGGTGTCGATTTAAATCTTGTCGATTGGCTCCGTCAATATTCTCCTAATGACCAGAGCGAAAGCTTCCTGCGCGGTTTCTTGGGCAGAATGTTATTCTCTGGCGATGAAGTCACGAAAAAGGCAAGTGTACTTTCAGGGGGCGAAAAAGTCCGCTGTATGCTTTCCAAAATGATGTTAAGCGGTTCGAACGTCCTGATGCTTGATGAACCTACTAACCATCTGGACTTAGAGTCGATTACGGCATTAAACAACGGTTTAATCAGCTTTAAAGGATCTATGATCTTCTCTTCACATGATCATCAGTTCATCCAAACTATAGCGAACCGAATCATTGAACTTACTCCAAAAGGTACAGTCGATAAGCAAATGAGTTATGATGAGTACCTTGAAAATGGCGAATTGCAAAAACAAGTGGCTGAAATGTACAAATAATACTTTTATGAAAGCACATCCTTATTGGATGTGCTTTTTTCGTTCCCGATTCTTGCTGCCTGCATTTATTTCATACCTTTAATGTATTGAAGGTATAAAAAACACGCTGCAATAAATATAATAATATTCCCTGAAAGATGAGCACTGAATAAATTCATCGATAAAAAGGTATATTGGTAAGGAAGGAGTGAGTTAGAATTGGATGGTCATACTGTGAAAAATATTTTTGATGATACAGGATACCTTTTTTTATATGATAAATTCAGTTATCATTTTTATATATCCGGATTGTTCGATGTAGTGGAACAAGAAAAAGTAATCTCGGATTTTTTAAATTCTTATGGCTTTGATGATAAAAACCCTCTCTTTTTTGACGACTTTTCCTATTACTTTAATTGCTTTCATTATTCCCACCAAAAACAAAGGATGATGAATTACTTGAAAACCGAGTATGACGAACATATTTGTTAAGTATAAAAGTCCAGATAAACTGATCCTGCCTCTTATTAGCGAAAACCATTCAAAAAAGGTAAGAGCATACAAGTAGCTCTTACCTCGGACTGTAGGCAAACTCGATGAAAATCGAGTTTGCCTACAGTTTTTTATGAGTTATAATTTAGACGTTGATTTCCGCTCCAGAAACTCGCTTTACACGGGCGGCCCGCCCTCGTCGCCTTTACGCCTGCGGGGTCTCACACACCCGCTCCAATCAATTGGTTTAACTATTAGATAGAACCTTTTGCCTAATGTCTTTATTGTTTTAAAATAGAATTATTAATACTTGTGTAATGAGGATGCTTTCTAAACATGATTCTATTCAGCTTATAAAGGGTGTATTTTTGATGTGTTTTTTTGAAATTACGAACCCATATGAAAGATGTTTTTTGACTTCGTTTTCAAATAAAAAAGCAAACTCGCTCAGTTTTGGTGAGTTTGCTTTTTTATAGCTATCTGGTTCCTTATGCAAATAAACTCCCTAAATAAACTAAAAACTATCTCACGAATGCTCTAGAAGTCATAGGAGTTCATAGTCATATCATTTACCGTTATCTATACTCTTATGTTTTGGAGGGGCTCGCAAAGGCGGAGAATACCCCTAGAACTATATATAAATAACCAGTTATCCGATTCTGCAACTTAGAATTCACTTCACTACCCAGAATCCGCTTTCTAATACTTGCTGCAAGAACTGCATACAGACCATCACTAATAAAAGCTAGTATAATAAATATAATTCCTAAAAGCAAAAATTGAATTGTGACTGATCCAGCAGAAGATGATATGAATTGCGGAAAGAAGGCTAAAAAAAAGAGTGCTGTCTTAGGATTCATTACTTCTACGAGCGCTGATTCGTAAAATATCTTTAAAAACCTTTTGCGAGGGGCTTTTAGAATTTCTGATGTCGTTCGATCGGATGTAGAAAGTAAAGTCTTACACCCCAGATAGATAAGATATGCAGCACCTAAGTATTTAACGATATTAAAGGCTGTTGCTGATGTCATAAGGATTGCCGAAACTCCTATTGCTCCAGCTAAAACGTGAACAGAACCACCAAGAGATACACCCAGAACTGATACTATGCCCGCTTTCTTCCCTTGATCAATGCTTCTTGCCATAATATACAACACAGCCGGTCCAGGTATTATTAACAATGTAGCAGCAGTAATTACAAATAGCCAAATATTTGAAAACTCCATAAAAAGCAACTCCTTGTTGTATTTTTGCACACGCTTTATTGGGCTCCTCCTTGATTGGTGAAAGCTAGTTTACACTTTTTTTAAGGTTCGCTTTCATCAAGGAGGCAATTTGTTGCTCATTTAGAAAAGGAATCTGTTCAAACTGTTTTAAAATGAGCTCTTGTCTGTAAGGAATGGCTTTGACTTACCTTTGCTTTCCCTTAAAAAGTGATAAACACCATTTTTGCTTTTAGGGGTGCCACCAGCAAACCCTAGTAATATGCCAATCATTCAATTAACCCTTTCCGTTGCTCACGCATCCATTGCGCAACCTGAATTTCCCCTTGTTCATTTGATTTTTCAAGCTCTGTAATAATCGCTTTGTAATCAGTGTCATTACGATTTTGACTCATTTTGGCTGCAGCTTGAATAGATGTGATTTCAATTTCAAAGCCAACTATTCCTTTCATTTCACTCTTAAGCAACTCTGGATCAAACGTTTCCCAGGTCCGACCATTTTCTCGATGCGACTCATAGTGATTAAGCATAGTATCCAAGGAGGAAATCAGCTCGTCCTCAGTGATTACACGAGCTGATCCATACGCATGTACAGCTAGATAGTCCCATGTAGGAACCTCTTCGCACTTATACCAACTTGATGAAATGTAAGCGTGCTGCCCTTGAAAAATCAGTAACACATCACTATTATTGTCTAAAGTTTTTTTCTGCATGTTTCCGTATGCAATGTGGCCAGTCGCATAGATTTTCCCTCCATCTTCCCGAATTTCCAAAGGAATATGCGTAGCCATGGGACGATGTTCATCAACAGTAATCAATAAGGCAAACGGGTTAGACTTCATAATTTGAACAGCCTCTTCATTTTTCATACGATATTGCTTAGGAATGTACACATTAATCATCCTTTCAACTTGCATTAGAGTTTTTAAAAATGAATATCCGATAAAAAAATAGTATTATACACATTGACATGAAAAAAGGTACAATAATAAACAAATATACATGTCAGAGGGAATGCAAATGAATAATACCATTTTTACTTTTAATGATAACTCCCCAAAATACAAACAAATCTACGAAAAATTTAAATCATATATTGAACAAGGAGACATTTTGGCGAATGAGCAATTACCCTCCATTCGTCAACTTGCAGATTCCTTACATGTAAGCCGTAATACAACTTTACTGGCATATGAACAACTTGTTGCTGAAGGGTATATTCGTGGAGAGGGCAGAAAAGGTTACTTTGCAAATGAGTTAGAACCCCTAATATTTCAGCAGCCATTAATCTCTTATAATAAAAAGCAGGCTGAGTCCAAGAAACCTCCGGTAGTTAATTTCAGGGCAGATGCCGTTGATCAAACACATTTCCCACTGAAAATTTGGAGGAGAATTGCTAACCAAGTATTAACATTACAGGATAGCTTTCGATACGGGGAACCATTTGGGGAAGAATGCCTACGCGAACAAATCTCCACATATTTATTCCAATCACGCGGAGTGAAAACAAATGCAAATGCAATTATTATCGGAAGCAGTACCCAACAAATGCTTGTATACCTTGGGCATATACTGAAGGATGAATTCCAGAGTATTATAGTTGAAGACCCTGGTTACGACGGTGCTAGGGAAGCTTTTCAATTCCATCGATTTATGCTTGAAACTTTGCCGGTTTATGAAACAGGTGCTGAACTTTCCCAATTAGAACAAATGAAATCACGATTAATCTATGTAACCCCTTCCCATCAAAGTCCAATTGGAGTAAGCATGTCTATTCAACAACGGCAAATGCTTATTCATTGGGTTAACAAGATTCGTGGATATATTATCGAAGACGATTATGATAGTGAATTTCGCTATACACAAAAACCATTTCCTGCTCTTGCCTCCATTGATTCAGCAAGAGTCATTTATTTAGGGAATTTCTCGAAGTCCTTTCTTCCAGGAATTCGTTTAAGTTATATGGTCTTGCCACAGCCATTATTAAATCGTTTTAAAAATCAGTTTCTTCATTTTGAAGCTACCACCTCCCTGCTTAGCCAGCTTACAATGGCCAAACTTATGGAAGAGGGAGAATGGAGTCGACATATTAAACGAATGCGCCTTGTTTATAAAAGAAAAATGCAGCACTTAGTATCCGCATTAAAAGAGCAACTCGCTCAAAATATATCAATTATTGGTGAACAATCCGGTTTGTATGTATTAGTCAAGGTACATCTGAAGCATTCAGAAGATTGGTTAATTCAACAAGCTTCCTTTCATGGCGTTACGGTGTATCCTACGTCCCTCTACTTCATTAAAAATAACACCGACGGACCAATGGTTAAACTAGGTTTCAGTAATCTTTCTGACGATGAAATTGATGTGGGTGTGAAACTCTTAAAGAAGGCATGGATAAAAGAATAACTCGATAATTCTTTGAATAAACGAAATGTAGCAATTCTATTTGAATGTTTGGTGTTGCAAAAATAATCTTCATAGGAACCTTTCTAGCATTATTAGTTATTGGATTTGAAGCCAGCTTCACATTTTTATCATATGCAATGGACACACTTCCTATGGGGACAGCTTATGAATATGGACGAGAATTGGTGCGTCAGGTAGAGCATCATTTGGAATGATTTTATACGGATAATCCGAATATTGGAATAGTTAGTTTTTATTAGGAAGAAATTAAGTGCTACTTTAGGTCTAAAACTTGTTTCTTAATAGATAAATTGAAGGATAATTTTAAGCCTAATTTCCATCTGAAATTAGGCTTAATTTTTTAACAAATCTACCACAGTAATTTAATAAGACAAAGTCGGATATCTTTTAATTTTGTAGATTTTTCTTCATAAGAGATGCTACTTGTATATTATCTTGTTGAGAAGTGTTTTCTAGATGCTTAATAATTAATTCTTGACGCTCCAAAGGGTGATTTTGACTTAATTTAGCTTTCGCTTCAATTTTTGTGATTTTTATTTTAAATGCTACAATCCCTTTACTCATTCCTTCGATAAATCTGGAATCTACATCGTTTAAATTGTATGGGCTATCTGGACTTTCATATTTGTTTACCATATCATTTAGAGAATCGAATATGACTTTTTGATCTTCGACAATCTCCATATTTCCATATAAATTTATAGACACATAATTCCAAGTAGGAACTGCCATCGTTGTTTCATACCAAGACGGAGAAATATAACAGTGAGGACCTTGGAAAACCGCAAGATATTGAATATTTTAGACCTGAATATAAAAATAAAAATTTCTGTGATTGTATTTTGCATTCACCATGGAAAGAATAGGGTACAAAAATGCACAACGTAACAGCGAATCGTGGTAGGAAGTTAATAGCAACAGGAGATTCAACGGTTATTAAATTCCTTCATATAATGTAACGGGGACAATCGTTAATTTTTGTTGCGGCATAGGATAAGCACCTCCTTTTATTGATACAAGTATCGTACCAGGAGGTGCTACGTATTTAATATGCGCTGTTTAAATGGTGGCTTTCCTTTAACCATAGTTTGCAACCCACTATCCAAGTGTTTACGCTTAGATATAAGTTATCCTCTCTCCTCCAAAACTCAGTCCAGTGAGTTGTTAACTCTTATTCGGCGGGAATCCCACCCGATATATGTAACGACCTATGCTCGAACGCTCTGACAGGCACCGGATGCCTACCCAAACTAGCAGCCGAATCGATGAGAAAATACCGAAACCAAATCCACCTATCCGACACTTTAACACACTAACTGGAAACTTCAGCTGAGTCGGGTCCTGACCTCAATTTTGTATTTTGTTTGGGAAGTATAATTTTCGCCTGCTAAAAGAAGAATATCTCCAAAATCCTCAAATTCAATTGCTCCTGGTGCAGCTTGGGTTTCAAACGTTATACCGCCGTGTTGAATTAATTTTTCTCCGTGCATGAGTGGCACACCTTCCACAAAGTTTGCAGTGTAAATGACAACCGCAGGCTCTTCTGTGTATACCTCGACTGATATTTTCTGGTCAGGACTAATTAATTTTGCTGCAGTTTGATGAAGTCCTGAGCACGTTAGGAAGAATGGATGATCGATTCCTTGAACCTTTTTAACTTCTGCGTCAATTGCTTCAAAGGTTGATTTTAATTTCTTTGGGGTTCGAAAATCATAAGGCGTGCCAATTGTGCTTCGCTTTTCCCCAGTTACCGTGGTATCGTCATTTACTGGTGCAAATTCTTCAGAAAAGATTTGTAAGAAATGATCATCGATTGGATTGCTGGGATGCCCTGTTAAGTTAAAATAGACGTGATTGGTCGGGTTAAAAATTGTGTCTTTATCACTAGTTGCTTGATAGCTGACTGACCAAATATTTAAGTTGTCTAATGTGTAAGTCACACTTACTTTCAAATTCCCCGGAAAACCATTCTCGCCATCAGGTGAGTGGGTTGAAAAGATGATTGATGCACTTTCATCCGTCTCCTTCACTTCATAATCCCAGATTTTTTCATCGAATCCAGGGCTGCCACCGTGTAATGTATTCCCTAATTGATTTACAGATGTTTGGTAACGTGATTCACCAATCGAAAATTGACCATTTTTTATTCTTCCAGCGACTCTTCCTATTGTTGCTCCATAATATGTTTCTTTTTTGTAATCCTCAATCGAGTCAAATCCCAATACGATATTATTACGTCCCGTTTCCGTTAGGACGAACAGATTGACGATTCTTGCACCAAAGTTTGTAACTTCCATTCTTACTCCATGTTCATTTTCTATTGTAAACAGCAAGACTTCATTTCCAAACGAGCTTTGTGATGTTTTCATTTTTTTCGGCTCCTTCCCTATTAAATTCCTTCATTTAAATAAAAGCTAAAACACCATGAATTGCACAAAAAGTTCAGCAAACATTTTAATGGTGAAAAGCCGAAGTAGCAACTTCGGCCTTAAGATAAGGGAATCATATGAGTAAATCAACATGTTCATGATGTGTGTGTAGATCATAATTACAGAAGTATTTTCCCTTATGACCCCCTGATTTAAAATGCATGCTTAACTCTTCTATTTGCGTATAGCTTCTTTGAATTCTGCTCCAAATCTCATAGGTCTAATTTAAGCACTTTTTCCCTTAGCTTGTTTGCTTTCTCCAATTTTTTCAATTTCCTCCAAAGTATGACCTCGAGTTTCAGGAACGCATGTCCGGATAAATAAAACACCGAGTAAACAAATAGCACCAAAGATTGCAAAAACAGCTTCTTGAGACATCGAAGCGGTCATGATTGGAAATAGCAATCCAACCAAGAAAGAACCAATCCAGTTAAATGATGAAGCTATTCCTGATGCACGCCCGCGAATTACCAGCGGGAAAATTTCTCCAACTATGACCCAGGTTAAAGGAGCCCACGTGAATGAATAAAGTGCTACATAGATACTTAAAAAAACAACCATCATCATCGGATTTGCATTAGGAATTAATATATTCAATATTGCCGGCAAAATAAAGGATAGTCCCATAATAGTTCCGCCTATTGTTAATAAAGTACGGCGATTAAATTTATCAGCAATCATAAGGAATATTAATGAACCTAGTACGAGAATAACCCCTTGAATAATTGGCCACATCAATACTGAGCTGGCTTCATGCCCTGTTGCTTTTTCCACAATCATAGGTATATAATAAAAGATTGCGTTTGCGCCCTGGAATTGTTGAAACGCAGCAACACCCACACCAGCAATTACTAAATAACGGTATTTATTACTTAAAAGTGTACCCCAAGATGCTTTTTGATTTACCTTTGCTTCCTCTTTAACAGTTTCTTGAATTTGTATTATTTCAGAGTCAATTTGTTCTTTGTTAGAGCGAATAAAGCCCAACACCTTACGAGCTTCATCAATTTTATTGTTCTTAATTAAAAAACGTGGTGATTCGGGTAACCTTGACACTCCAATAAATAAGATCAAAGCAGGTACGGCAGCCAAACTAAGCATCAACCGCCATGCCATAGTTCCTGGTAAGTCTTTCAATAAATAAGCGACAATGTACGAAAGCAACATACCAGAGACAATCATTGTTTGATTAATTCCTGACAGACGTCCACGTAAACGTGCCGGCGCCATTTCCGACATATAGGCTGGGACCAACGCAGAAGCAGCACCTACAGCCAACCCTAATAAAATCCGGGCAACAATCATAAAAATGAGCCCTTTATGAGGGGATATTCCTGCCAAAATGGAGCCAACAGCAAAAATGATAGAAGATATTAAAATCATTTTGCGCCGTCCTAAACGATCGGAAAGTTGTCCGGCCAGGGCACCTCCAAAAATAGCTCCAAACATCAGCGAAGAGGTAATCCAGCCAATGGCACCAGGGTTGTTTTGAAGGTTCCAATCATGTTGCAGAAAAGGTAATGCACCCGTCATAACGCCGATATCATAACCGAAGAGAATGCCTCCAAAAGCCCCAAAAAAATAAATGAATCCACTTGAGATTTTCTTTTCATTAACCATTAAAATTCCCTCCTCAAGGTTTTAAGATTATATTTTTAAAATCCCACTACTAAAAATATTGATTGCTTTAAAGAAAATAATAATAGTGTTTTCAAGCTACAAATATATGCTAGTAGAATCATCTTGAAAATTATTGATTAGGATGAATTCTGTGTCGTTATTATGCTATTAAAACGCTTTCATCTTTTTCCGGAAAACCACGAACACGCTTACAAAAAAAGTGATCATACTAATGGTTACTATTTCCAGACTACAACCTCTGGAGTACCTATTTCTTCCCTCCAAGGAAGCAGAGCCTCCTTGGAGGGAAGAAACATTACTTAATAACTACGTATTCCAAGCCAACAAGTTTTGCATAGGTTATGATTTGGTCTGTTGTTAAGTTCAATGAAACAACTGTATGGTGACCGCCACCATTCTCAAGCCAAGCTTTCACTCCATCTTGGAAGTTTGGCTTCACTTCCCAAAGTACACGGGCCACTGGAAGGTTTGGTGCTGGAACAGTTGGCTCAAATGCAGAAACTTCATTAATCAAAAGTTTATAGTTTGTACCAAAGTCAGCCATGGAAACAACGACACCGTCTCCTGCTTTGCCGTCGAATACTAAACGTGCTGGATCTTCACGATCACCTATACCTAATGGAGATACGACAATTTTTGGTTTGTTACTTGCTAAAGATGGGTCGACTTCAAGCATATGTGATTGAAGGATTGATTCTTGTCCAGCAGCTAATTCATATGTGTAATCTTCCATAAAGCCAGTTGATTGGTTATGGCTCATCACTTTCAGTAAGCGATCGAGTGCTGCCGTCTTCCAATCTCCTTCACCCGCAAAGCCATATCCTTGTGCCATCAAACGTTGGACGGCAAGACCAGGAAGTTGTTTCATCCCATATAAATCTTCGAAGTTCGTTGTGAAGGCCGTGTAACCACCATCATCAAGGAAACGTTTAATCGCAATTTCATAGCTTACCTGTACCTTTACGCTTTTCTCCCAATCTTCCCTACTGTTTGTACCATAATCAAATTCATAAAGGCCTTCGTATTCTGAAAATAAAGCATCAATTTCTTCATCAGTAACCGCATTTACATATTGAACAAGGTCTCCGATTCCAAAATAGTCAACTGTCCACCCAAATTGGATTTGCGCTTCAACCTTATCCCCTTCGGTTACTCCAACGTTACGCATGTTGTCTCCAAAGCGAGCGACCTTAATGTTGAAGCTTTCGTTATAAGCAACCGCTACGTCCATCCATTGTGCAATTTGCTTTTGCACTTCAGGGCGCTCCCAATAACCTACAACAACTTTATTTTGTTTTTTCAAACGGGCATTGATAAAACCATATTCACGGTCACCATGAGCGGATTGGTTCAGGTTCATAAAGTCCATATCAATCGTTGCCCAAGGAATGCTTTCATTGAATTGTGTAGCTAAATGAAGCAATGGTTTTTGTAATAGTTTCGTTCCACGAATCCACATTTTTGCAGGTGAGAAAGTATGCATCCAAGTGATGACACCGGCAACTTCGTCACGATAGTTGACTTCTTTCATGATGCTTGTGATTCTATCTGCACTAACAGCTAAATCTTGCAATACAAGTGGATAAGGTAAAATACCGCTTTCATTTAATGCATCGGTTATCGTTTGTGCATGCGCCTTGACCTTTGCTAACGCTTCTTCCCCATATAGATGTTGTGATCCTACGACGAACCAAAATTCCTTTTTTTCTGTTGTTAACATAATAATCCTCTTTTCTTAATTCTAATGGTTTGATAATTTAATAGAGTTGAACTTACTTTTGACCGTAATAAGCATATTTTCCATGTTTTCGTAAATAGTGTTTATCCAAAATATTTTGTGGTAATTCTTTTGCAAAATGATTTAAATCCCGTGTAAATAAATTCATTTTCGAAACTTCATCCAACACCACACTATTCATTACGGCGGATTTTGCATCTTTGCCCCAAGTAAACGGACCATGACCATGAAGTAAGACACCAGGAACGGCTAAAATGTCTAACCCACGCTCTTCAAATGTTTCGATGATTAACTTCCCAGTCTCCACTTCGTACCCACGATCAATCTCCTCTTGTGTTAGGTAGCGGGCACATGGGACGGATCCGTAAAATGTGTCTGCATGAGTGGTCCCCATCGCTGGAACATCAAGGCCTGCTTGAGCCCAGATTGTCGCCCAAGTTGAATGAGTGTGTACAATGCCCCCGATTTCTTGGTAATACTTATAAAGTACTGCGTGAGTAGCTGTATCTGATGAAGGCCTCAACTCTCCTTCAACAACATCGCCATCTAAATCAACAACGACCATATCACTGGCTTTCATCGTTTCGTAATCAACACCACTAGGTTTGATAACAAATAAACCGCTTTCACGATCAATTGCACTTGCATTTCCCCATGTATATTTCACGAGTCCATATTTAGGCAAGTCCAAATTTGCTTGAAATACCTCTTCTTTCAGTTGTTCTAACACGTCAATCCCTCCAGTTTTCCACTCATAACATCAAATTGTCTACAGCGGCCTGCTCAATCACTAAACCCTTCCTGTATCTTTCAATAAATGCTTCAAATCCTTTAACATCTACTTGATCAGGATAAATTTCTTGTCCATCAACCTCTTCGAATACTTTTTTGTCGAGGAAGTCTTCTAAACTTTCTTTTTGATCTTTATTCATCATGTAAGATGCAAGAATCGCCATTCCCCACGCGCCGCCTTCTCCTGCCGTTGACATAACTGATACTGGAGTATTCATTGCAGCCGCAACAATTTTTTGTCCAACAAGAGGGGTTTTAAATAAACCACCGTGAGCCAAAATACGATCAATTGCAACATTTTCTTCTTTTGTCAAAATACCCATTCCGATTTTCAAAGCACCGAAAGCAGTAAAAAGGTGAGTCCGCATAAAGTTTGCTAAATTGAATTGACTCTCAGGTGAGCGGACAAATAATGGTCGCCCTTTTTCTAATCCTGTGATATTTTCACCAGAGAAATAACCGTAGCTAAGCAAACCGCCACCATCTGGATCCGCTTCCAAAGCCTTATTCAACATTACTTCAAATAATTTATTTTTATCAACCTTTTGTCCCATTGCCTCAGAAAATTCACTGAACAATCCCAGCCAAGCATTCAGATCACTTGAACAGTTATTCGCGTGAACCATTCCAACGAGACTTCCGTTTGGTGTAGTTACCAGATCAATTTCTGGATAAACTTTTGAAAGTTCTTTCTCTAGTACAATCATCGCAAAAACGGAAGTTCCTACTGAGATGTTTCCGGTACGTTTCCTCACACTATTCGTAGCAACCATTCCAGTCCCCGCATCGCCTTCCGGTGGACAAATTGGAGTGCCTGGTTGTAAATTTCTTGATCTATCCAGGATTTTCGCTCCAATTTCGGTTAATTCACCCGCCTGCTCGCCCGAAATGTAGACTTTAGGAAGAATCTCTTTTAGCTTCCAAGGATAACCTTTCGTCGCAATTAAATCGTCAAACTGCTTGACCATTGATTCATTGTAATCTTGCGTTGATTCATCAATTGGGAACATGCCTGAAGCATCTCCAATGCCAATTGCTTTATTTCCAGTCAATAACCAGTGAATGTATCCAGCCAAAGTCGTAATACAATCAATGCGAGGCAAATGTTTCTCTTCATTTAATATCGCTTGATAAAGGTGAGCAATACTCCATCGTTCAGGAATATTAAATTGAAATTGATCAGTTAGTTCTTTTGCTGCAACACCAGTTGTTGAGTTACGCCAAGTTCGAAACGGAACCAGTAGCTCCCCTGTACTGTCAAAAGCCATATACCCGTGCATCATTGCAGAAAATCCAATAGAACCTATTTTCCGAATGGTAATTCCATAATTCCGTTCAACTTCTTGCTTCATTTCACTATAAGCTGTTTGCAGACCAGTGATAATATCCACTAAGTTGTACGTCCAAATTCCATCTTCCAAGAAATTTTCCCACTCATAACTTCCAGATGCGATAGTTTCATGATGATTATCAATCAACACCGCTTTAATACGAGTGGATCCAAATTCGATTCCAAGTGAAGTTTCTCCCCCGGTAATCGCTTGTTTAATTTTTAATATATTCGTTTGCACGTTAATCCCCCTTCTGTCAGCGCTTTCAATAAAAGGAGGCGCTTAAATTTATTAACAACCATATTATATTTATTTGTACGTACATTTGTCAATGGTAAATATTATTTATACTGACAACTTCCGAAAGGAATCCTCCACCCTCACCTTAAAGTCATAAATTTGTATTAAAGGAAGTTATACGGACATGAAATCTAAAGGTAAATAGGGGGAATTTATAACTTTATACAAAAAATAAGATGAGTTGTTTTAATTCATTCAAAATTATGTTAAAATATGTCCGCACAAATATTTTAAGCGCATAAATTAGAATGCAAACAACTATGAAAGAAGTGAGGTTTAATGAAACCAAAGTATCAGGTAATCATTGATGATTTAAAAAATAAAATCCTTACAGGTGAATATAGTGTAGGCGAACAAATTCCTACTGAATCCGTCATGCAAGAAATGTACAACGTTAGCCGACACACAGTACGAAAGTCCATCTTAGAATTATCAAACGAGGGATTCTTGAGAAGTGAAAAAGGATCTGGCACATATGTTAGTAACCAATATCAATCATCTGGTGGCAATTCCAAAAATAAAACGATCGGTGTTATCACGACCTACATTTCTGATTACATTTTCCCTTCTATTATCCGCGGAATTGAAAGAAGATTGAATGAAGATAATTATTCGTTACTATTAGCCAGTACAAATAATGATGTCGAACAAGAAAAAAAAGCCTTGGAAATGATGTTGTCATTTGGCGTGGATGGTTTGATTATTGAACCTACAAAAAGCAATTTATACAATCCCAACATCGCTTACTACCTATTGTTTAAGGAACAAGAGGTTCCATTCATCATGATCAACGCTTATTATGAAGAATTAGAGGTTCCTTTCTTTTGCCTAGATGATGTGCAGTCAAGCTATCTCGCAACAAAAGAATTGATTTCGAAAGGACACACCCAAATTGGAATCATTTCAAAAATGGATGATTTACAAGGAAAGTATCGAATGAAGGGATATTTAAAAGCACTTGGAGAAGCCAAATTACGCTTTCAACCAGAGCAATTGCTTTCGTATACTACAGAAACGAAACTAGACCTATACACGAACTTGAAAGGGTTCCTAAATGAAAATAGAGACGTGTTGACTGGCATTGTTTGCTATAACGACGAGGTAGGGTTGGAAGTAGCAAATGTATCCAGACAACTTGATATTTCTATTCCCGAAGAATTATCAATTATTGGCCAGGACAATTCTTATATTGCGAAAAATGCTAATATCAAACTAACGACATTGACACACCCACAAGAACAAATGGGACATGATGCAGCTGATTGGGTCATTAAGAAATTACAAGGAAAGAAGGATTTACCAAACGAAACCTATTATCAACCAGTGTTAATTGAAGGCGAAACTGTCAAAGAGTTAGAAATACAATAACCTTAGTGTGTGATGCCTATAGGCTCCACTCCCACACTGGCTGCCTCCATCCATTTTATTAAACCAAATCCATCTTCATTATTTTCAAATGCTAAAGGGTCTACGATTACAATTCCACGGGAATTCACTGCCCTAGCCACATGTAATTGTTGGGGAATATCCACTCTAACAATATGGTGTTTATCGGAAATTCTCTCGATTAGTTTGTTTATCTTGCATTTTAAACTTTATATTAGGGTTCCTCCTAAGGTTTTGGGTTAGAGTGATGTCTTACTCATATCTTACTGAGGAGCCCTATTTTTTTCAAAGCTGAAAAATGACGAACTTCAGGAATGCTAACCTGTTCCATAAGAAAAAGGCTGCCTCAGCAACCTCCCTTTTTGAAGTATGCACCCCTATTAGTTCAGTAAGAATGTATGGGTTCTTGGAAGTATTTTAATAAAACAAGTATCATCTAAGGAAATTGGAACAAATATTATAACTGTTCCAAACCAAATGAGGTGGCTAAACGAACAGAAGAAATTGCTTCTTCGCCAATTATGGCTAATGTAACCTACAATGAGAAAAGTATCTACATTGAGCACGTAGATGAACAAAATGGAACAGCTACAATCCATTCCGTTGATTAATCCAAATAAAAAACAGAGTGTTTCAGTAACCAGCTTAAAAGAACAGTAATTTGTCAATATTTCCTCAATACATTAATAAACTTCCACCTTGGTTTGGTGGTTTCATGTTGTTAGATTAAGTTCATTGACCATCTTCTTTAACAATCTATCCCCTTGTTTAAGTCTAAACTAGATCTCTTTGCCACCTCTTTGCTGGCGGATTTCTGGTTTTACCCGCATTCCTCGACATTTTGTGAATAATATGATATCAGATCCTGCTACTACGCAACCATTCCAACACCAACATAAGCAAGCGCATAATCAACTAGCGTTTTACTTTTCCCTTCTGGATCTACGATACGTAAAAAGACAATTCCCATAGCTACTGTTCCAGCGCCCTACTTGGAACGATTCAAGACGATTGGGATACATTATCCTCCTAAGAATAAAAAAATATATTATATTGTGGCAGTCAACGGATTATGTTGCTTAATCTCTTGTATTGATAGATATATAGAATAGTTCCCATAATCGAGAATTTTATTAAGAAAAAGATTCAATAGTTCTTGAGAGTTAACTTTTATTTTTAAATGGTAACAGCCTTCTCCCGATACTCGGTGAGCTTCAACTATCTCATTTCTATCATTAATAAAACGTATAAATGAATCATGGTTTGCTGTTTTCATATAAATAATGACAAATGCTGTATAAGAAAGTCCTAATTTCATTTCATCGACTATTAGAGAGTAGGCTTTAATTACACCATTTTCCTCAAGTTTTTTAATACGATTTCCTACTGCTTGTCCCGTCATATGAATTTGTTCACCTAAGTCTTTCCATTGAATACGTGAATTTTCGGATAATAACCGAAGGATCTGAAAATCAATGTTATCAAGTTCCATAATAAACTCCTTTCACCATGAAATGCATTGATATAAAAGTGTTTCATCAAAGTATCGATAGATATCAATATATCATTTATCATTATATTGTACTAAAATTTTTTAAAGAGGTGGAAAAAATGAACACAGCTTTAATCATTGTCGATATTCAAAATGACTATTTCCCAAATGGAAAGATGGAATTAAGCAATCCAGAAAAAGCAGCGGCTAATGCTGCTAAAGTTCTTGAATGGTTTAGACAGAATAACAAAGATAATATTGTTCATGTCCAGCATCTCGCAAGTGATCCAGGGTTAGGCCTCTTTCTTCCGAATACGGAGGGAGTTAAACTAAATGAAGCTGTTCTACCATTAGAACACGAAAGCATTATCATAAAACATTTCCCTAACAGTTTTTTACAGACTGAATTAGAAAGCAAATTAAAAGAAAAAGGAGTAACAAAGCTAGTGATTGTAGGTATGATGACGCATATGTGTATTGATGCCACAGTCAGAGCTGCAGTGGAACTAGGCTTTGAAACTACACTTATTGAAGATGCATGTGCGACAAGAGACTTATCTTATCAAGATAAGGTCGTTCCAGCTGAACAGGTTCATTATTCGTTTGTCAGTGCACTTAACGGTATGTATGCCAATGTAATTTCGACCGAGGATTTCCTGCAAAAAAACTAACACAACCTTGAAGAACCAATAATCTTTTTTAAGTGGGAGTTTGTTTTAAAAACAAGCTCCCTTTTTTTACTGATGTTGTACTTGTTATCCAAGCTATATCATGATGAATTACATGAAAACCGAGTATTACGTACATATTTGTTAGATAAACTGATCATGCCTTTTATAAGCCAAACTATTCAAAAAAAGGTAAGAGCAAATATGTGCTCTTACCTTTCTTCACTTTATTATTCACTGTTATTCTTCCTTGCCTGCTGCCATATTCATATTCGCTTCGACATTCTCCTGGTTGATTGTGGTAAACGGTAAATTTCGCTTTCCTGAGAAATTCTCAAGCAGGTCTTTGACATCAATTCCCGAGGATGCCTTTAATGACTCCTGCAATGATGCCATTAAATCCGTAGCATACCCAGTCACTTTATTAGCCCCGCCATTCTTACCGCGTCCACCTGTATCCACTACAGTGATCTTGTCGATATTACTAAGCGGGCTTCCCACTTGTTTTGCTTTTTGTTCCTAAATATCTTACTTCCAATAACTATCCACAGAGGAAATGCTTACACCATTTGATGAATAGCTGTGTATGAATTGATTACACCTATATTAATACCAGCATGTGAGGCACCAGGTTTATAGGATGATTCAAGATGAACTGGACTCATAAAAACACTAGAATTTTATTCGAAAAACAAATAAAGAGCTTTTTTGTGGATCAATAATCAGTATCATGTAAACTAATGGTAGGTACTTTACCTATTCGGAAAATGTAGATTCTGAATAAAGGAGTCATTTCTTATAAAAGAATGTATGTGTAATCATATGAAAGGTATCTGCCAAGATGAGGTTCAATTAATCGAATCAAAATGTGTAACCTTCACATTCTTAAAGATCGCTTTGCCGCCCTCGGAGAAGAGAGTAATTCCTTTATCTTCAGCATGAGGGAATATTAAGTTTGAATAAGCAGCCTTTCCATCATCCACAAAAACTTCAATACTCGTTTTATCGACGAGAATCTTTAAATGAACCTTCTTCTTACTGACATCAAATGGTGCAGTACTTTCAACGAACTGATTCGTTTCGTCAGGTTGATCTGTGAATAATCGATTGACATAAGAGTAATTTCCTTCTGCAGAAATGCCTACGTCAACGTGGCGTTTTTGATCATCTGACTCCCTGAGCCTAAATCCTGCATTCTTAATATCCGACCATGAGAGATCTGCCTCTATTTGATAGGCATCTCCTTTAACATCAAGTGCTTCCGAGCCATCCACTTCGATTTTATCAAAAGAATTCGTTGAGCTTGTCAATTCTTTTAATGCTTCTGAAGGCTGTGAAGAAAGATAATACTTGTTCTCGCCTTCACGCTTTAGTTCAATTTGACGGACAATCGAATCCATTCCGTTAAACCCTTCTTTTAATGTCGGCGTATTGTCGGCGTAGGCCCAGTTATTCATCCAAGCGAGGGCATAGCGTTTGTCTAATTTGTCACTTGCCTTGCCATCTTCAAACGTTACTCCGCCATACCAATCGAAACCGTAGTCTAGCCATTGCGGTTCATTGTTATCTGAAAGAAATTCTGTTCCATTAAACGTTCCTGTCCAGTATGCATAGGTGTTGGGTTTCCCTGCTGCTTTTCCGTTTGCACTGACGCCCAGCACCCACTTTACTGTCCCGTCATCAGCGCGGATCTGGTAAAGGTCAGGGCACTCTAAAACTCCAATGTTCTTAGTGGAAAAACTGCTCGTATAGCGCCAATCTTTCAGGTTATCAGACTCATAAAAACCTATTTTCGATCCTTCGGCCATGGTCATGACCCATTTTTGATTCGTGTTATCCCATATGATTTTTGGATCTCTAAAATCCTTCGTTCCTGGATTTTTCATAATAGGCTCGTCACTGTAAGAGGTAAACGTCTTTCCTTTGTCCGTACTGTACCACAGAAATTGCTCTTGTTTCTGGCCATCCTTAGAGGGTTGTGTTGCGATCGCCACAAAAGCGTCTTTCCCGAACCCAGCTGTATTTTCCTTGTCTACAACGACTGACCCTGTCCATGGATCCCCATTTTGATTCGTATATTTGGGAATGGCAATTCCTTCATCCTTCCAGTGAATCAAATCTTTAGAGGTGGCATGTCGCCATTCTGTACCATTGCCATCCGGGTAATCTCCATTATAGAGGTAAAAATAATGATAATTTCCTTCATAGTAAACGGGCTTCTGTGGATCGTTTTTCCAATGATCAGGAGAAGTAAAATGATAGGCAGCCCGATATGAGTGCTTTTCTGCCTTATTTGGCGGATTAGCTTCTTTTGTTTTATAAAATGAATGAATCAAAATTCCTGTGCTAATAACCATCCATAATCCAAGAACGAATAATCCAACCATCTTATATTTCTTTTTGTTCACTTAAACTCACCACTTTTCTCTTTTAAAATAGAAAAAAGAAAATGCCAAGTTTTCCTGACATTTTCTTTTTCTTTTCACTGGTAACTACTTAACCGTAATCTGGCCTTGTTCAAGAATACTGTCTTTTACTACCGATGTTTTATTCCCTTTAATGTTAAGCTGGAAGCTTGGGGCAAAGGTAGATTTATTGTCTTCAAAATAACCTCTGTTTGTCATGTAGCTAGTCACTACGGCATTATCACTGCCTGCCTGCGGGATTGCATAGTGTGCATAGTTCCAAGTGATGTCATATGGATTTAGATCCTGATGCAGGACGATGCCCGTTTTATTTAATGGTTTATATGGGCCAGTTAAGGAATTTGACGTGTAGCCTAACATGTAAATATCTTGATTATCGATTCCATCAATGGTCATTTTTGACCCTCTTGAACTTGTGAATAAATACCACTTGCCGTCCTTTTTAAAGATGTTTGGACGTTCGATTTCATCTGTGACCGTATTTGAAACAATCAATGGCTTCATTTCTTTTTTCAATGTATAATCGTCGTTTACTTCAATAATTCCAATTGCACCGTTTGCAAGTTCAGCTAACTCTTTTTTAGGGCTTTGCATAAGTTTGTTTTTTTCACCCTGGAAGAATTTATTGCTGTTGCCATAATAAGCTCTATTGAATAGCGATTCTTCGCCTTGGTAGCCATATTCTGTACCGGTATTTGCTTCAAATACAAGGTATTTGCGGCCGTTGTCTTCTACATAGTGAGGGTCTCTGAAGGTATGATTATCAGCGGAATTTCCGTCCTCTACAAATTTATCTACAGTTTGATAGTACTTGCTGTCTTTGCCTTCATAGATGGATTTGTAATCCTCAACACCATCCACGTTTAATGTTTCAGAATCTGGCTCTGAAAGATTTACTTGAGCGGTTGTTAAGGTTTGTTTCCCATAATTTCCTGATTCAGGTATATACGGTTCACGGTTTGTATAGAATAAGCGAACTTCCCCGTCCTCAGTGAAAGTTGCAGAACCTGACCACTCTTCGGCTTGCTCTTTTAGGTAAGGATCATTTGGAACGTTTTTATCATTGTCATCAAATACTCTTCCAGCATTCTTCCAAGCATCAAGGGAGTCGTCGCCCACTTTTTTGTAGAATATGTAGATGAACGTATCACTCGCGTTTTTAGGATCGCCTGCTAATCCAAAAACGATATGATATCCTTTGTACTCTGCAACAGTTCCATCAGCGTTTTGCAATGGCCATGTATCCCACACATCTAAATCAATGGTTTCGCCTGATTCCGTTACTTTTTTGGCAGAAGGGATGTTTTTAATTGTGGATTCGTCAAACTTAGGAACGGCATATCTAGTATCACCGTGCTGATTAATCATCTCTTTCATAGCTGATCGAGTGATTTGTGAAGTATCGTACGTTTCTTTGTAATCTGCCGGATCCTTTGAAGCTGCAAATGATTGGGTAACAGTACCGCCTAATAGAATGCCAGTACTGAGTATTCCTGCTGTTGCCTGTTTGGCAAGCCTGCTAAAGTTCATAAGTCTTCCTCCTCGTTTTATGTGTTTGCTAGTACAGTAGAATTATAGGCGATTCCTGAAAAGAGAGGTATGCCACATATTGATTGGAATTTAGTCGTATATTGATATCGCAATTGTGGAAGGCAAAAAAAGCCCCGGCAAGAGGCTATTCCTTCGAAAACCTCTCCCAGGACTTCTGATATTCATTGAGCAGCTGATTGCGGTTCAGCTGTTTCCCGACATAGAGCTGAGTCGCGGCTCCGAATTCTTCTCTAATTCCAACAGGGAAGTGAAACCAGTTAGATGGGACGGTGTTCCCATCTTTGTAATTTCGAAGAGTTTCTTCTGCGAGCGGCCCTATATCATCAGTTTTAATGTTCTTAAACGCAGGAATGAATTTGAATTCTTCCGTCATGAAGCGTTTTCCTTGTTCTGACAACACCATCCAATTTAAAAACTTCTTGGCTTCTTTTTTCTTTTCAGGAATGGACTGTTTATTTACGGCCCAATAATTTGGAACGCTGACGACAAGGGCTTCCTTTAAAGGTCGGTCATTAATCGGAATCGGCATAAAACCGATGTTCATGTCAGGCGAAGCTTGATCGATCATCGGCTGAATCCAGTTGCCTTGCTGAATGATGGCTGCTTTTTCGGAGGTAAACAGATTCACTTCCATTGTATAGTCCGTTGACAGTGGATTATCGTTTCCGTACTTTATGGTGAGATCCAGCAGGGCAAGGAGATCCTTAAATGCTTGATTGGTACTGATTTTTTCCGTTCCGTTATTTAAATTTCTTATAAAAGCATCAGTATCCTTTTGCTGGGCAAAAGCAACATTCATCAGATGGTCGCCCAATTTCCAGTCTTCATAGTAGCCTGTTGCAAAGGGAGTAATGCCTGCATTCTGCAGCTTTTCGGTAGCTGCTGTCAGTTCAGAAAGAGTGGCGGGCTGTTCAGTAATGCCTGCTTGTTTAAATAGATCCTTATTATAGATAAAGCCATACCCTTCAAGGTTAACCGGCATTCCGTAAATTTTCCCGTCCAATGTGACCGGCGTCAGGGCTTCTTTGTATGCTTGATTAATCCAGGGCTCCACTGAGAGGTCCTCCAGATAGTTCCGCCACAGCTTGGCATTTTCATAGCCGCTGTTGGTAAAGATATCTGGACCAGTGCCGGTCGCCATTTCGGCTTTTAGGTCGGCGAGGTCATCCATTGCGCCTCCAACTGTATGCACCCTGATATTGACGTGGGGATTTTCCCGTTCATAAACACGCGTCATTTCTTCAAATTGAGTGGAGATTTCCACTTTCGGATTCCTTAAATCCAGCGTGATTTTCCGCTCTGTCTTTTCCGTTTTTTCTGGTGGGGCTTCGTCCTGACATGCAGAAAGAGGCAGGCTGACGGCTCCGATTAACAAAAGGGATAAAAACCTGTTTTTCATCATGTCACCCCTTTAGATTCATGTTGATCGTTCTTGTTCCTGAACTCAAAAGGCGTCATGCCGACGACCTTTTTAAATAGCTTTGAAAAGTAGATTTCATCTTGATAGCCAAGCATGGTCGAGATGGAGTAAATGCTTTTGTCTTTTTCTTTCAGCCACAATTTTGCCTGGCTGATTCTAAGCTCCGTGATGTATTTGGACAGGGTCATTCCGGTTTCTTGCTTATACTTTCTTGAGATATGCTCGCGACTTAAAAAGAAGACATTCGACAGCTTTTCCAGACTCAAATCCTCCATATAATACATGTCAACATAGGAAACCATGTCTTCCATGCGGCGGGCGGCATCTATTTCATCCAGACGGTGGATGGATCGGAAGTTTTGTTCCTCGAGCTTTTTCTGCAGAGCCTGAAACGAGGTCCTGATATCCGATAAAGTTTTGACCTGCTCTTCAGTTACAAGCCTTACAGGGATATCGAACTCCTGGCTGATCCATTCCTCAACGTAGAGCCATTGATCGCTAATGGTGATAACAAGGCAGAGGTTAAGGTCCGTCTGCAGGGAAAACGCATTTCCTAATTTGCGGTCCGTAAGCTCATCTGAAAGCTTTTGGATATAGTGATCCGGATTGTGCATCTGGTAAAAGGAGAGCAGGGTCAGCTTATAGCCCTCCGATTCAGGAAGAAACTCGGCAAGGCTGATTGAATCTGAACGGTGCCCCAGACATATCGCAGTGGCTAACTGGTTTCTCCGCAGTTTTTTCACATCTTCCAGCACTTCAGCATGTTCAAAGTCATCCTTCCAGGCCTGTACCGATTTTTCCAGTGTATGATTGAACGCCTCATACTCAATCGGCTTCAGCAGGTAATCAAAGCTGCTGTGCTGAATGGCTTTGCGCATATAGGAATAATCGTTATATCCAGTAATGAAAATAACTTTCCCCGGATAGGAAATGGAATCCAGCCACTCAATCAGTTCGATTCCGCCCATACCGGGCATTTTCACGTCTGTAAAGATAATCTCCGGGCGTTCTTTCTCAATCAGTGATTTTGCCTCATGGCCATTTTTGGCTTCCAATAGCTTGGTGATGCCGTATGTTTCCCACTGGCCTAAATGGCGTATGACGTCCCGCACATTGAATTCATCATCGACAATCAGTGCTTTCACCGTGTTCATCTCCTTTCCTGAAGTAAGTCTTTATCATTCCCTAGGACGGTCTTTATCGGGATCCTCATGCTGACGGAAAAACCCTGTCCGTCATTCGAATCTACTTTCATTTCTGCACTTGGTCCATACCCTAGAAGCAGCCTGTCACGAATATTCTTCAGGCCTATATGTTCATGCGAATAAGTCCCTTCGTAAGGGGGTGTATAGATATGTTCCCGCAGAGTCTGAAGCTCTTCTTCCGTCAGACCCGGACCATCATTCTCTACAGTAAAGCACAGATCGTTTCCTTGTTTTTCCCCGTCAATGGACAAATGAGCGTTGCTGTAACCTTCCTCATACGTGTGTTTAAAGAAATTCTCTGCTAGGGGCTGCAGAATCATACTAGGAATAGTCATGTCCAAAATGGACTCATCGATATTGATCGAGTAACTTACATTTTCACCAAAACGCTCTGTTTGAAGGGAGAGGTACGCTTTTGTATACTCAGCTTCATCCCGAACCCGTACCCATTGATCTGCCTGCATTGAGTAGCGCATCATTTTGGACAGCGAAGTCAGCAATTGATAGACCTTTGGTGCATTCGACCTGAGGGCAACAGCGCCAATGGATTGTAAAGCGTTAAACAGAAAATGAGGATTGACCTGTGATTTTAACGCCCTGAACTGGTTCTTCCTGTTTTCAATTTCAAGCTTATATTCACGGTCAATGTGGGAATTGATCCGGTTCATCATGTCCTTCATGTGTGACTCCAAATGGCCAATTTCATCGCTTTTGGTATCATCAAAAGGGACATTCATATTTCCGCCTTCAATGGAGCGGACTTTGCTGCTCAGCCTCGTAATGGGACGCGTAATCCTATTTGAGATAATGCCTATCATCAGCAAACCCAGTATTCCTACGCCGATGCCGACAAGGATATTGGTATAGGCGGTTTTCCTGACATCTTCATATAAAGCCTGACTCGACATGATCTTAATCAATTTCCAGCCGTTCAGTGACCCTGATAACTCCTTTGATAAGAGAATATCGTCATCATGCCGGCTCCTATTCCCGTCAAGAAGTTGCTTTTGATCGGTAGGAAGAGGTTTTCCAATCAGGGCATGATCATTTGCATACATGACGCGATCTTTTGAATCAATAAGCAAAACAGAAGATGCGTCTCCCTGGACAAGGTTATTGCAAATGCGGGCATACTCGCCCAAATCAATGTCGATTGTAATCATCCCAAGAAACTTTTTAGAAAGAACGTCTATAATTTTGTGGTGAAAAGTCATCACCATCGTTTTGTCCGATTTTGGAACAATGGCTGCATTATTGTAATTCTCAAGAGGGTGGGGCGGCTCAATCAAATATTGTGAGTCAGATGTATACAGCTGTTTGATCGGGTCCTGGTTCAGAAAATTCGGCTGATACCTGTGTGTGCTGATCATTGCATTATAGACAGTAAATGACTCATTGTTTTTAGCAATATAGAAACGGATTTGCCGGAATTCGTTTCTCATTAGATAAAAGGTTTCGATACTCTTTTCCATGGTCATGGGGCTGAAATAAATGGAGTCTTCGAAGCCGTTATTAAAAATCCGAAACAGATCAGGGTTGCGGTACAGAATATATGGAAAATCAATCATGTCGTCAAAATACTGCTCCAGTTCATCCGCATTCTTCTGAAGCTGCTCCCGACTGTTTTCAAGTTCATACTGCTCCACACTGTTTTTTGTATAAGTGTAGATGAAAAAAACGGACAGGAAATAGGGCAGAACGATGAAAATCAGCAGCATGATCAATAAACGGCTTTGTATGCTTTTCACAGGAGGCACCCCCTTTCGCAGAAGGCTCTTTTTTTTGTCTGATCTTATCTTCTCACTTTAGCATCCTAAAACTATATCAAATGAAAAAACCAAGTCAATCATGCTTAAGTAGGATTCGTGTAAGGGCATGTATCCTTATATTTCGCAGTTCGGGCTTATATTATGTTCCAATCTGCCCTGCGCCAGAGATTTGAAGATGATAAGGCAAACAAAAAAGCTGAAGACATCTTCAGCTTTTACAAAGATTGTGCTTTTTCTCCTACTTCTTCATCAACAAATACATAAAATAAGGAGCCCCTATTAAAGCGATCATAATTCCCGCAGGTATGCCTTCGGGTTCAAGGATGTTTCTTTCGATGGTATCTGCCAGAAGCAGCAGCCAGGCGCGGATCAGAATCGCTACCGGCAGGAAGAGCTGATTTCGAGGTCTGACCAGAGCTCTTGCAATGTGCGGAGCCATGAGCCCGACGAAGGCGATGCCTCCTGTGACAGAGACAGCTGCTGCTGCAAGCGCAACCGCTGTCAGCAGCAGGATCGCCCTTCCTTTTTCAACTGATACACCTAAGCCTATCCGCACAGGTTCACTCATCCCAAGAAGATTCAGCCGATTCGCTTTGTACAGTATAAAGGGGATGAGAATGGCAGCCCATGGAAGGATGGCTCAAATGAAAGGCCAGTCCGCACCCCATATGTTCCCTGACAGCCATTTTGCAATAAAATCCACCTTTTGGCGATCAGCAGATGAAATAAGGACAATCATCAGACCTGAAAGGGCCATAGAAAATCCCACCCCGGTCAATACAAGTTTGACTGGCTGCATTCCCGCAGTCCGTCTTCGTAATTGTCACAAGGGGTGGTAATTCAATGGCTTCAGAAGGTTTCAAACAGCAACAACATCATTTAACTTGTCGTATCTTTATGTAAAGCATTCGAAGCTTCGTTAAAGTAATCATTGTCTAATTCGAAACCAATAAAGTTCCGATTTAGATTTATAGTAGCCTGCCCTGTTCATCCTGAACCCATAAAACAATCCAATACTGTTTCACCTCATTGGTATGATTTGCAATGATTTTTTCGAGGACTATAACTGGCTTTTGACAAGGATGAATTCTCACTTTCCCACTAACTATAGGTGCTTCATAAGAAGCCCTATCATAATAGGAATTAAAAGTTCTTTTTGCCCCTTTAGTATAGGAAATAAAATATTCTCATGAGTTTGACAAATAATTTACTTTAATTGCTGTCATTATTCCCACCAAAAACAAAGGATGATGAATTTTTTGAAAACCGAGTATTACGTACATATTTGTTAGATAAACTGTTCATGCCTTTTATAAGCCAAATTATTCAAAAAAAGGTAAGAGCAAATATGTGCTCTTACCTTTCTTCACTTTATTATTCACTGTCTTGCCTGCTGCCATATTCATGTTCGCTTCGACATTCTCCTGGTTGATTGTGGTAAACGGTAAATTTCGCTTTCCTGAGAAATTCTCAAGCAGGTCTTTGACATCAATTCCCGAGGATGCCTTTAATGACTCCTGCAAGGATGCCATAAAATCCGTAGCATATCCAGTCACTTTATTAGCCCCGCCATTCGCACCGCTTCCACTTGTATCCACTACAGTGATCTTGTCGATATTACTAAGCGGGCTTGCCACTTGTTTTGCATACTCCGGCAGCATTTTCAAAATCATGTCCATTACGGCCGCTTGCCCGAACTGTTCAAAAGCTTCAGCGATTTTCTGCTTGGCTTCTGCCTCTGCTACCCCTTTTAACCGGATGATTTCCGCTTCAGTCGTACCTTGTGCCCTTTGTGCGTCCGCTTTAGCAAGACCGTCCATACGAACACGTTCCGCTTCCGCTTTCGCCATGGCTTCAATTTTATACTTATCGGCATCCGCTTCTGTAATCTGTTTCATTTTGTTAGCGGAGGCTGCCTGCTCTACCGCATAACGGTCGGCATCGGCCTTTTTCTTCACTTCTGAATCATATTGCTTTTCACGGCGAAGGATTTCTTTTTCCTCCAGCTCAATTTGCTTCTGACGTTCAATGATCCTGATTTGCATTTCCTGTTCTGTTACATCCTGTTTGGATCTGGCCGTTTCAAGATCGTAAGCTTGGTCAGCCCGTGCTTTGGCAATATCCTGCTCACGCCGGAATTCCGCAACCTTTAGCTTGTTGATTTTTTCGGCTTCTGCTATTTCGGTTGCCCTTTCAAGTTCGGCACGCTGGGCTTCCTTCGAAGCTTCGGCTCGCTTGATTCGCGTCTCTTTCTCTGCCTCGGCGATAGCTATATCGGCATCCCTTTTCACCTGGGCAATCCTTGGCTTTCCGAGCGATTCAAGATATCCATTTTTGTCTCTTTTAGTTAACCAATTTATGTCCATGATTTATGTACACAAAAAGAAATTTTATATACCTTATGTATAAGATATTTACCGGTTTGTCCAAAATGTGTTCATAATTCCCTCTCTCTTTTATCCATTTTATTGTCCAAAGCTTCTTGGCAATTAAACTCTAAAATGAAGTTTGGTTCTTGAAAGCTTGTGCGTTACCACACTATTGTAAAATAAAGTTTATTGAACAGAAAAAGCCAGAGACTTGCCACAAAATCATATAACAAGGCTCTGTAAGGTTATTTAATTTTTATTTATTCAAGTTAGATAAAAAGCTACTTTCGATCTTTCCTGTATCTAACATTATCAACTGTTAATGGCACTAAATGTGCCTTTGGCATACTTTAATATCTAGCAACTAAAAGATTGCTCGTTTGTTCTACTTCTAATTTTTCTATAGTACTACTAAACTTAGATTTTATGGTATTGGAGTTGGATAAGCATGTATGTTTTATTACATATTTCATATAGGATTTTAACTAGACTTATAACTTAGGAATAGTGAAAAATTAAGCACGAGGCGCTGGCCGATAAAAAGAAGAGAGCATCTGTAAACTACACAGCTACCCTCCCGATTTTCGCCAAGATCCATTATTAATCTCGTAATTCTGTACAATGAAGTATTTAATCTACCGGACGGTCATCAAAATCATAGTCTACCGTGCCAGGAGCTACATGTGCATTTGTTAATGCCGGAGTTTCCGGACGGGCAATTTGATACACACTGGCACCGACAATTTCAGCTGCTTGCTGCAATTTTTCTTTCGATATCTTATCCAGTGTATCTGTAGGCTGGTGATACCAAGGCTCTACAGGGGAATGGATAAACAAGGCGGATGGAATGCCTAGCTCATGGAATGGTTGGTGGTCACTCCTGCCCAGCTGTCCATAAGGAATCGCAACATCCATCGTTCTGGCCCCTGCTGAGGAACCAAGGTCCGTCACAAGGTTTTTCATTCCATCAATGGTATACATAATCAAACCACCTGCAGGATTATCCTCGCCAGCATCACGTCCGCCTATCATATCCATTTGGAAGTGAGCCACCATGCGGTCTACATCCTCTTTGGGAAGGGAATCTGCATAGAAGGATGATCCAACGAGCCCTCTTTCCTCAGATCCGAACGTGAGGAAGCGAATTTCAGTGTCAATTGGCGTTTTGGCCAGGATCCTTGCCAGTTCCAGCACAGCTGATACACCCGAAGCATCATCGTTTGCACCAGGGCCGCCCGGGACAGAATCATGATGGGCTCCAACAGTCACGATTTGACCATTATCCTTATTGGCTTTTGGTTTTAGGGAAGCGATGACATTGTATGATGTCTTTTCGATTCTTTCAGCTTTTCCCACTTCCAGAGTGGACGTGATTTGTTTAGTTTTAAGCTGTTCGACCAACTCTAACCCTAGGGCTTGGGTAATGGCTACAGCAGGTATATTTTGCCCCGCCGATACTTGTCCGAAATTATTTCCTGATGGTGAGTTGTTGTACATTAAAACGCCAACCGCTCCTTTATTTAGGACATTCTGAACCTTTTCAACAAAGGTAATGTCCCCACGTTCAACTAGTGCAATTTTCCCAGATACATTTTCTCCAACTTCCTCTGGTTTTGCTTTTCCAACATTAACAAGTTCGGCCGTTACCTTCCCGCTGATACTGCCGCTAATGGCACGCGGTGTTCCTCCTAAATCACTTTCACCAATTTTCACTTTTACATTTTGCACCGTATCATAGATGGGAAAGGGCTGAACCTTTGTTTCAAAACCAAGACTCTTAAACTGACTTTCTATGTATTTGACTGCACGGAGCTCCCCTTCTGTACCAGCAGCCCTCGGTTGCTCTGATAGATAGGCAATCGTATTATACATATTGTCCGCACTAATTTTTTTGATAACTTTGTTATCAAAAGCTGTGTCAGACTGGGCATTTGTTGCCCCGTTTGTTTGTGCATATACTGTACCAGTTGATAGAACCATACCCGCAGCTAATAGTACTGTTAGTGATTTTCTATACATATAATACCTCCTTCTCCATAATATTCCTAATTATGCATTTAACTGAATAGTTTGTAAATGAGTCATTAGTCTTTAAATTCCAACTATCAATCGGTGTCTGACACCCGCTCTCTTAGAAAGGAAGTCTTATTAGAATCCTCACTATTAATTATAGCAGTTAGCTCATGTCCCGTTGATTTGGTTACTAAGTGAAAAAATCGAGAAATTTATTCACTAAACAATAATTCTGAGTATAGTTAAATCAGTAATTAATGAATCCTAATCATAAATTACATCACCAATAGTTTTGACTATTGCGTGTCTTTCGCTTGAAAAAATGAGTCCCATTTTAGCTAGATCCTGCGAGGCTACCCTCTGTACTTCCTGGGAAAACTTTTCACGGTTTTTATAAATTTCCTCGACTGTCATCGAACCAAGTATGGAACGAAGATGTCCCTCGTTGTAACAGGGTTATATTGCGGGAGAAATAAAAGAATCTATATATGGTATAAGGAGTATTCATTAAACCCAAATGTTTTTGGGAGAAATAAAACCTAAAATGTATCTTTTCCCGAAAGGCGTTAAGACAAGGTTTCATCCTATTATAGTTTCAATTTTCGAACCACATACTCACTATTTATTCTTTTGTTATTTTTCTTATTATAAATCCCTAAAAGATTTTTCTAGAATTAGAGTGAAAATAAACAATAGGTAGTAGAGATTATTATGTAGTACCTTAGAGTATTTATTTTATGAAGCCATAAAATTTATCATAAGCATGGGGGAATATTAGGTCTTAGTATTCAGTCGTTATAAATGGTGTACCCATTGATCGCCCAACCCCTTTAGTCAAAAGAAAAAAGAGAATCCAAACAACTCAATGTTTTCTTTAACAAACGCGCCCATAGTCACAAAAGAAAGAGGATATAGCATTCTGGTTAATACAAAGATGTAAATTCACTTCGCCTTTTGAAAGTAAAGGTTAGTGGGTGGTAAGTTTAATTTAACCTAAATGATTAAACACGTAGGTGTTTTTTTATATGTTGGATTTTATACGAGAGCGTAAAGCACAAAGTATTTCATGTTCCTCGTTTTCAATTAATGGCAGCTACTACGTTGATAACTTTTTTCATGGAATCCTCCTATAGTGGTAATACATTGTTATCATATCATTTTTATTTAAAAGAAATGTAAAAAGGTGTTTACCCATTTCTATTTTTGTATAATCAAGTTATACAGTAATCAGAGGTAGCTTGATAAAGAAGCTATATTACGGAGGTGAAATATGAGCAAGTATGATGCTTTCTATAACTATTTAAAAAGCACCTGGTGGGCAAATGGAGGGTATATTCAATGAGGCAGGATGGAAAGTTCAAAGTGTAGTGTTAGGTGAGTATGTTGAATTTATAAGATGAAAATTTACATAACGCGAACTAAAAAAAATGTAGAAGTGAATGTGGAGGCTGTTAATTAAACTATTAGGGTAAGGTAGGTACGCAATTTTCTTGAATTAAGGTATGAGTGGTGGATTTTAATGAAAATAGTAAACAAATTACCAAAAAGTAACCAACGTTTACATTTGGACCTAATTAAAAATGGATGGGTTCCGATGAAAGAACCTAAGAATTTAATAAGTGCTATTTTGTTATCTATCCCTTTAATGATTGTCGCTGCCATTATCTCTATTGGGATAATAAATATCTTTTCCAATATTTCTTTAAGCGACTTTGGACTGACATCAAGTTCAATATCAATAACAATTAATCTAGGTATTATTTTTTTGCTAGTCTTCCTTTTAATACTTCACGAATTACTTCATTTGATTTTCATTCCTAATTTTATTAAATCAGAAAAAACATATGTAGGACTTACTCTTTTCGGGGGTTTTGTGATAACGGAAGAAGAGATTTTAAAATCAAGGTATATCTTCATTACAATTGCTCCCTTCATGATTATTTCAATAATTTTCCCATTAATATTAGGTGTATTTGGACTATTAACACCGCCACTGAAATTTTTGATAATTCTAAACTCAATGGCATCATCAGTTGATATACTTAATCTCCTACTTATAATTAAACAGGTACCGAATAATGCAATTCTGAAAAGTAATGGACCATACACTTATTGGAAAAAATCACTTAAATAAGAAAACTGTAAATAGAAAGTTTCCTTATTATTTAAGTGAGATTTTTTACAATATTCGGCAAAATATAAGTACTATTTGATTTATACAAAAAGCTCGGTTAGTCAAAAAGCCGAGCTTTTGTTACTCTATTTTTTCCCATTTTTTAAAGCATTCATAATAACAATCGTAAATATTTTTCGAAGTTAACTCCTTCTACTTTAGGAATTTGCTCCAAGGAGGAATCATTGATAGCCTCTGTCAGGAATGCCACTGCGAGCTGTACGGATTTTTCTAGGTTCTCTCCACGCATCATGCTTCCCATAATCACAGATGCAAATAAATCACCAGTACCTGAATAGCTTTCACCGTTATACTGCGTCGCACTATAAAAGGTTCTACTTCCGTCCAAATACATATTTCCGATAAACTGCTTCTCTGAATCTGCTGACGGAGGATTCATTCCAGTGATGATAACCTGAGCTCCCGTTTCTTGCTGCAACATATTACCGGCTTCTTCTATCGCTTTAATATAGTCCTCTTCGTTTGAATAGCTATGCAGCTTTTCATAAGACAATCCGGTTAATAAACAGCACTCTGTAACATTTGGTGTAATGACATCTGCACGCTTCACCAGTTCTCTCATAAGTACCAGTAATTCATCGGTAAAAAGTTTATAGACTTCTCCTATATCCCCCATTACTGGATCAACAAGTAAAATGGTTTCTTTTGTATAAAATTTATCTAAAAAATGGAAAATATTATTAATTTGCTCTTCACCAGTAACGAAGCCGGTATAGATTCCATCAAAGGTTACATTAAGCTTGCTCCATTCTTCTATGAAGTATTTCATTTTGGATGTAAAATCTTCACAAAAAAAACTTGGATATCCGGTTTGCGCAGTCAATATGGCCGTTGGTAAAGGGCATGCCTGCATGCCCATGACTGAAAGAACCGGAATTGCAGCTGTTAATGAACATTTTCCAAAAGATGATAAATCCTGTAGTACAGCAACTTTTTTCATAATAACCTCCATATGGCCTATCCACTTTAAACTTTATTTATCTTATCATAAATCAGCTAAAAACAGTCATCTCCTCTCTCTTTTCAATACGTATAATATCTGTATTTTTTTCAACTGACCTCATAGTTTTTTAATAAATTGACACTTTTATAGACACCAGTCTTTTGCTAAAATCATAGGAAAATTCTAGTTAGGAAGGTTTACAGATATGCAAAATACACAAAGTTATTCAAGGTCAAGTCAAAAAACTATGGATTTAATTATTACCGCAATGTTGATTGCACTTGTGTTCCTATCTACTTTCTTTTTGAATATTAAACTGCCAATTGCTGCAAATGGAGGGTTAGTTCATCTAGGAACAGCTATGCTTTTTATTGCATCTATTTTATTTGGTCCTAAAAAAGCAGCTCTTGCTGGTGCGATAGGAATGGGGTTATTTGATATAGTTGGAGGGTGGACATTGTGGGCACCTATCACCATTGTGGCGCGTGGTTTGCAAGGATATATAGTTGGTAAAATCGCTTGGTCAAAGGGTCGCAACGGTACTAGCATTGCTTTCAATGTAATAGCAACAATCGTTTCCATTCCATTTATGATAGCTGTTTATTATATTGGTGAAGGGATTCTATACGGTAATTGGATTGCACCTTTAGCTTCGATACCTGGAGATCTCGTTCAAAATATATTAGGAATTATCGTTGCCGTTCCAGTTTGTGTGGCTTTGAAAAAGGTTCCTTATTTTAAGTAAATTCGCTATAAAGGTAAACGTCAAGTAGCCCCCAAATACTACATGGATGGTGTATTTCGGGACTATGTTTTGTTTGCTTCCCTTTTTATCGGTACTCTGCATGCAGAGGGTAACCTAGATGACCACGGCAAGACTTTATCTATTTCTTTTTTATTCGTAAGATCCATATTTGGTAGCGTTTCAAACAAATAGCGAAGATAATGATAGGGACTCAAATCGTTCTCTTTTGCCGTTTCAACCACACTATACATGATGGCACTCCCTCTAACACCTCGCGGTGTATTAGAAAACATCCAATTTTTTCTCCCAATCACAAACGGCTTAATGGAACGTTCACTTCTGTTGTTGTCGATTTCTAAATGTCCGTCCAATAAAAAAGCTACAAGATGATTCCATTGATTCAAACAATAAATGATCGCTTTTCCTAGCGTCAGTATTGTCAATGGTTAGAGGTATGTCAAAGGACAATAATTATAGGTACTCTTTAGTGTCCTTTGGATTAGAGTGTACCTAATAAACCATATACATATATAAATCAGAAAAATATAGATTATATATTATTGAAGAAAGTGACTCACTAGACTCTAATAGACTCTAGACAACAACAAGACCCTACCATAAGACCTCTTACCAACAACCAAACCTCTGACTAGATATTAACTCCATATAAAAATACAACCCAATCCTTTTCAATCTTTCAAACGTTACATTGTGAAATTCCTCTTGGAGTATACGGGTAATGTCTAATACCCGAAGTTTTAGGAATGGACCAGACTGCAGCTAAGGAAGCGTTAGACTCCGGTTGCCTATTATTTAGCTGGTGAGATAACTCTGCATTCCTGAAATTAAGGTGAATTTGATCCTTTTCTTTGCATCCTTTAAAAAGTAATATTTCTTAAGATAACTCAACTATTATCCTATATCTGTAATTTATACCCTTTGAGGGAGTTAACGTTTGAAACAACAATAGAAATATATTACTCTAAATATTGGTATAAAAAACCAGTGTTTATATTTTAAAGGGGGAAATGAGATGTTAGAGCAGATAATAAACAAGCTTATAAATGATTTATCACAAGTTAATTGGGATTCCTACACTAAAGATCAGAAAATCTCCAAACTTCGTGAGGTTATGGGACACCTTAAAAACGTATTTAGAATTGAAGGTCCCATTAGCCTTTCTTTTCCTGTAAATCAACGAGGTGGTAGCTATGTTTATCGACGAAGGGAACATTTAATTGAAATTGGACAACTTGATTTTGATAGTTCTAAAGAATCCGTTGACAACTTGGCTCACGAGCTTTTCCATGCTATGCAAATGGAGAGAATTGATGAATTTAATAAAGTCACAATGCCAAATGAAATTATTAATCAAAGAATATTACAGCTGGAAAACCCATTTATAAAGGAATGGATTAAGAATAAAAAAGATGGGTATATTGAACCTACTCTACCTTGGTGGCAGTTTTGGATTAGTTCCAAAAAGCAATATAGTAAATATAGAAACCAACCAATTGAGAGAGATGCTTGGGAAAATGGAGAAAAAACAGCAAAAAAGTTGACAGTTCCTATTTCCCTGAAAAAATCCCTTCCTTCATTTTTCGATTCGATTATGCAAAAGAGCCAAATACCACTTTCAGAGGAAAATATTAATGTAATAGAAGAATTTCGAAAAAACTTTAAGAATGACGATGACCTTTAAAACTGCTTATTCCCTGCTAAGACTCAAGTACAAGAATGTTCATTAAACTAAAGCGTGTTGGGTTATACAAAGAGTCGTATTGAAGTGAACCCAAAAAGTTAGACACTTTATTTACTTAGGCAGCCTTTAGGGCATGAACCCGGTAATCTACCGGGCTCATGCCTTTTAATTATTAAGATGTCCCTACCCTCTATTACATGAGGAAGCTTTCGTGGTTATTCAGCGGCTCTTAGAAGATTTATTCCTCTGCTTGTCCAAGAAGGCTATACTTCCATTGAGCAAGCTCTATCCGGTGGCATTATAGATATCCTTTCGTCAAATACGTTTTATACTCTCTCTAGAGTAGACCAGGAAAACGAAAGAATAGTTTTAAGATCCCGGCTTAATTACTACTCGAAGATAAACAGGATTCACATAAATATCCACCGGAGCGCATCCGAGAAAATTTAAATTTATTTGATTTTGAAGTTCCTGATAAGGACATGGAGCGTTTGGATCGTTTAGATCAGAATCAACCAATAGCTTGGGCAGCCAGTGGTGTTAATCCGATGGAAGCCGCTCCACCCCTCAAATAAATTTTATCAGATATGAAGCTATGCAGGATCAGTTAGATAATTGACTGTGAACATTTTAACTAAACAACTTCCATATATGCGCGGTGTGGAAGTCATTAAACCGTAAGTAAAAAGGAATCAGCTTCTGATTAAAGAGGCTGATTCTTTTTTTATCAAAGTTTGAAATTATTTCGGAAAAACTTTATAGAGAGCTTGACATTAATGAGATAGCCGTGCCAATGAAGTTCAATCCATCTCCGAGTTTCAAACGGAATACTCTCTTTAGAGCCGGTACGTTGAAGAAGAAATTCTTCCTACCTTAAGAGAATTTGCAATGACTCATGTGACATATAGTCCTCTAAGCAGAGGCTTCATTTCTGGGGAACTGCGCAAGTTTGAGGATTTTGAGCCTCATGATGTACGTAAAAATTCGCCACGGTTTCACGGTGAAAATTTCCACATTGCAGTTCATTAAATCTTTATATTTTAAAGGTTGTGGCTCCATTTACACATTAACCATTTTTCACAACCTCCAATATTACTACAAAGTGAGAAGCCTATACTATTAAAAAAATTACTTGCATCTATATCATAGGGATCTGCTAAGATTTCCTCTGTAGTAGCCTGAGATATTGCAAATTCAACCAATTCCTTCCCAATTCCTTTTTTTCGATAATTGGGCTGAACAAATAATACACCTATTAACGTAAAAAAAGAATTAGCTAAATTATCTATACTCTTGAAAAGATAGTCACCGGTCTCTTCAGAAAATCGGATCAATCCAACCAAATCACCCGTATTATCAAAATAGCCGTATACATCTATTTCATCATCTTCGTAATCATCAATGAACTCGTGGAAAGTTTCCATAATTACCTCATCACTTAAAGAAAATTCATCAGTACTCATTTTGTCTTCAAACATACAAAACTCTTGTTTTTTTACAATTCTAATCATATAAACTTCACCATTTTTTTCGCGTTTTAGTTTAAATAAGTATCCAATTCATTCGAGATGTCGAAGAAAAACATGGACGATAATTACTTACTTTCTTTCTTAAAAGTTTAAATTTGGTCATAAAAAAATAACCACTTTTCTCACGACCAAGATAAGAATTGAAATTCAACTTGCAAAAGCTTTATGCAAAGCACTAGAAGCTCTGTTGAAGTAGGTATTATCTAATTCGAACCAATAAAGTTCCGATTTAGATTTATAGCAGCCTGTCCTGTTGATCCTGAACCCATAAAACAATCTAATACTGTTTCACCTTTATTAGAATGAGTTGCAATTATTTTTTCGAGAACAGCAACTAGCTTTTGACAAGGGTGAAATCTCACTTTCCCACTAACTATAGGTGCTTCATATGAAGCCCTATCATAATAAGAATTAAACGTTCTTTTAGTCCCTTTAGTATGGAAATAAAATATTCTCTTGAGTTTGACAAATAATTTACTTTCGCATTAATGGGGACCGGATTCGTTTTTTCCCAAACTCCTATTCTTTGTTGTTTCAACTTCAGCTTTTCTGCAACTTTTGATATATCACTTATTTTAAAAATATCGTAAAAAATAACCATTGTTCCACCTGGATCTAGTACTCTTTTGAATTCTTATAGCTTCGATGATAAAAATCCACTATTTTTTGACGACTTTTCTTTTTACTTTAATTGCTTTCATTATTCCCACCAAAAACAAAAGGATGATGAATTACTTGAAAACCGAGGATGACGAACATATTTATTAAGTATAAAAGGACAGATAAATTGATCATGCCTTTTATAAGCGAAAACTATTCAAAAAAAGGTAAGAGCATATAAGTGCTCTTACCTTTTTTCATTTTAATCTTTCCTATTACTCTTCCTTGCCTGCTGCCATATTCATGTTCGCTTCGACATTCTCCTGGCTGATGGTGGTAAATGGTAAATTTCGTTTTCCTGAGAAATTCTCAAGCAAGTCTTTGACATCAATTCCCGAGGATGCCTTTAATGACTCCTGCAAGGATGCCATTAAATCCGTTGCATATCCAGTCACTTTATTAGCCCCGCCATTTTTACTGCTTCCACCTGTATCCACTACAGTGATCTTGTCGATATTACTAAGCGGGCTTGCCACTTGTTTTGCATACTCCGGCAGCATTTTCAAAATCATGTCCATTACGGCCGCTTGCCCGAACTGTTCAAAAGCTTCAGCGATTTTCTGCTTGGCTTCTGCCTCTGCTACCCCTTTTAACCTGATGATTTCCGCTTCAGACGTACCTTGTGCCCTTTGTGCGTCCGCTTTAGCAAGACCGTCCATACGAACACGTTCCGCTTCCGCTTTCGCCATGGCTTCAATTTTATACTTATCGGCATCCGCTTCTGTAATCTGTTTCATCTTGTTGGCTGAGGCTGCCTGCTCTACCGCATAACGGTCTGCATCGGCCTTTTTCTTCACTTCTGAATCATATTGCTTTTCACGGCGAAGGATTTCCTTTTCCTCCAGCTCAATTTGCTTCTGACGTTCAATGATCCTGATTTGCATTTCCTGTTCTGTTACATCCTGTTTAGATCTGGCCGTTTCAAGATCGTAAGCTTGGTCAGCCCGTGCTTTGGCAATATCCTGCTCACGCCGGAATTCCGCAACCTTTAGCTTGTTGATTTTTTCGGCTTCTGCTATTTCGGTTGCCCTTTCAAGTTCGGCACGCTGGGCTTCCTTCGAAGCTTCGGCTCGCTTGATTCGCGTTTCTTTCTCTGCCTCGGCGGTAGCTATATCGGCATCCCTCTTCACCTGGGCAATCCTTGGCTTTCCGAGCGATTCAAGATATCCATTTTTATCCCGAACATCTTTAATCGTGAACGATACGATGATGAGTCCCATTTTAGCTAGATCCTGCGAGGCTACCCTCTGTACTTCCTGGGAAAACTTTTCACGGTTTTTATAAATTTCCTCGACTGTCATCGAACCAAGTATGGAACGAAGATGTCCCTCCAAGACTTCCCGCGCTTCCTGTTCACGGTCATCTTTTGATTTACCAAGAAATTGCTCTGCCGCTGTAGCGATATCGGTGATTGAACTGCCAATCTTGATTATCGATACACCATCTGCCATGACAGGAACTCCCTGTTCCGTATATACTTCAGGCGTTGAAACCTCAAGCTTGCTTGATAACAAGCTTAGTGGTTCCGCTTGCTGGAACACCGGGAGAACGAATGCACCACCGCCGCGGACGATTTTAATTTTATTTCCTGATTCGTCGATGTGAACATTTTTGCTTCCTAAATAGCTTCCGGTCACGATCAATGCTTCATCAGGACCAGCAGTACGGTATTTCGTAATAAAGACAGCAATAAGTGCGATAAGTAAAAATGCAACAATGGCGACAACAATCCAAATCAAATCAAACATAACTTACCTCCTACCCTTTTTTTAATCCTGGTGGGGCATAACATAGACAACCCCATTTTTAACTTCGATGATCAAGACCTTTGAATCCGAAACAATATCTTCATTCTTATAACTTGCCGCAGTTTTCGCGATGCTTCCGCTGATGCTTTCAATCAGGACTTCCCCAAACCCGTCAACCGGGATTGATGTCAGAACCCTGCCGACCCTCCCTCTCAGGTCATTATCATGAAATGTCAAACTTTCTTCCGCTGATGAGATCGGAATCAAAACAAATACATTCAGTAAAGTGACGATAATTAATGAAATGATCAGGGAAATGCCGGCACTCAATCCAGCATTAAGTCCTGAAAGCGATTCAAACAAAAACCCACTCGCAAAAAACACGGTGAAAAAGCTAAAAATGAGAGTTGGATTAAATATATCCGGTAATTCAAGGCCGGAAAATATATCATTAAACAAAATAAATAAGAATGTTAGCCCCCCGAATATAATTAATCCATATAAATAGACTGTTTCTAACGGAACCCCAAATAACTCCATCATTTTCATCCTTTAGTTTCGATTTTTCCATGCCGCTTACTACTTTAAGGACCTGGGATAAGCGTTTTACCAACAATGATAATATCTGGTTATAATCCCCTCCAATTACTTTGATTACCATTCATACGAATGACGCATTCAAAAAGTTTCATTTATTTTAAAAGACCATTATTGAAATAAAATTCATAATACCATTGACAGTGTTTACTTAACATATTAAAATTCTTTATATGTTAACTCTTTACATAACTAGGTTTACATTAGGGGGAAGCACGATGAAGGAACGTCATGAGAAGTTAAGAATGATGATGGTTACAGCTTTATTTGCAGCACTTATAGGAATACTTGCCCAAATTACAATTCCACTGCCCATAGTACCGATTACAGGACAGACTCTAGCTGTTGGATTGGCAGCTACGATACTCGGTTCACGTTATGGAACCTCTTCCGTTTTATTATATTTGTTCATTGGAGCAGCGGGTGTTCCTGTATTCGCTGAAATGTCAGGAGGGCTTGCTAAAATATTCGGTCCTACTGGCGGTTATTTATTATCCTATATCCCGACAGTGTATATAACGGGTTTGATATTGGAAAAAACGCGTTTCTCAGTTGCGATGGCTTTCCTTGCAAATACAATCGGGATGATAGTTACTTTGGTCATCGGTACGGTTTGGTTAAAATATATGAGTTCATTATCTTGGCCAGTGGCATTTGCCAGCGGTTTTGCTCCATTTATTATCGTAGGCGTTTTAAAGGCATTCCTTGCATCTTGGCTTGGCATTACAATCCGTTCAAGGTTAGCGTCGGCTAATATGCTGCCAAAAAAAAATGCACCACTTTCCCAATGATGGGTAAATGAAAGAGAGGGTACCGCTAGTGGTACCCTCTCTTTCATTTATATTCAAATTCCGGAACTCTGCATAAAAAAAAGACTCTTAAAAAGAATCTTTTTTACAAGTATTTATTGCGGTCCTATCCCCATAAGTCCGAATATGAATAGCAAATGTATATTATCCCCTTTGCTAACCGTAATCATTTTACTATAGTAACAGTAATTTGACAACTATTGAGGACACAATGAACATGCTACCATTTTATTACACAAGGAAGAATATAGTAACGGATTTGGTTACTTATTATTCACTTTATATTCTTTTTTCGTACCATCTTCGAAAACGACCTCTAGATCGAATTCTTGATAGTCATCTTTCAAATTAAAAGCTTTTGTCACTTCTTGAATGACTTCCTCATCTGATGAATCTTTGGTGAATGTCAATTTTTCTAAAATCGGGGTCAATTCTTTCATTGCTTCATCACCGTGAACTTCATGTTTGTTAAGTTTGTCCTCGATCGAAGCTTCTGTTTGGGCTCCCATGGTATCATATTCAGCTTCGTATTCGTTATCATTGCCTGTATAATCCACTTCTAATTGAAAATCCTTATAAGTGAAAGGCAGTTTTTCATTATTATCCGTTCCTGTTTCAGGGTTATTTTCCGCTTGATTTTCATTTTCCTGAACTGGCGGGTTTTTCACTTCATCGTTTTCTTCGCCGCATCCAGCCAAAACAAGCATAGCCGCAAACGGGACCGATAATATTTTGATTGATCTTCTCATTAGTTTTTTCCTCCTTTAGTTTGTATACGTTATTTATTTCCTAATAGGGGGCATTTAAAACCTCAAGAATCTCTCAGATACATCATATCAACGAAGTTATCATAGTGGAAGGATATAAAACAATACCGCAAAAAAGTGTGTGACAGACCCCCCAAGCACGAATACATGCCAAACCGCATGATGAAACGGAAAACCGCGCCAAACATAAAAGATGGCTCCAAACGTATAAAGCAATCCCCCTGCAATCAATAACTGGATACCAGCTGAAGGCATCGTTGCTGTAAGTGGTCCCCAAACGATAACGATCATCCACCCCATCGCAATATAGAGAATCGTCGAAAGGAAGAGGAATCTTTTCACATAGAAAGCTTTGAAGACGACGCCTATGATTGCAACTCCCCAAATTATACCTAGCAGTGTCCAGCCGAGTGACCCTTGGATCACAAGAAGCATGATGGGCGTGTATGTCCCGGCAATGAATATATATATGGCTGAATGATCAAAGATTTCAAATATATCCTTCGTTTTGCCCTCTGGAAAACTATGCACTAAAGTGGAAGAAACATATAAAAGAAGCATGGAAACACCATAAATTACTGAAATGACTACATGCCAAGGCGATCCTGTTTGGGCTGAGAATATGATTAAAAACACAAGGGCGGCAATACTTAACAAAACGCCGATACCGTGGGTTATCGCATTGACCACTTCTTCTTTTTTTGTATAAACATGTGTATTAGCCATGTTACAGCTCCTTAATTCCGGCTTAATTTTTTTGTATTCACCTAAAGTATACACCAGTTCTTCCAAGCAATATAGAAAAGTGAATATTAACTTGATTAATACCCACTAATTAGATTATCATCTAATTAGATGATAATCTAATTAGAAAAGGGGGATAAAAGTGCAATTAGAAAAATTGGTCGCTTTCCACAAAACGATTGGTGATGTAACCAGGATTAGGATTATATCCATCCTTGCAAATGGCCCGAAACACGGACAGGCACTTGCGGGAATATTGAAATTGACGGCCCCGACCATATCACACCATTTAACGAAATTGAAGGACATTAATTTAGTGAAGGATCGCAGGGAAAAAAATACGGTATATTATTTTTTGAATGAAGATGTACTGAAGCATTATTCGTCAGCATTACCTAAAATGGTTTCAAATAAGGGGGACTCTAATAATATGGATAATCAAAAGCTGAATTTAGAACACAAAAAGATCCTTGAAAACTTCTATACGCCAGATGGCCGACTAAAAACAATACCAGCACAAAGGAAAAAGAAAATGATCATCCTTCATCATATTGGCAGCCTTCTGGAAAAGGGACGTAAGTATCCAGAAAAAGAACTGAATGAATTCATACAGTCATTCCATGATGATTATGCAACGATAAGGCGTGAACTCATTATCGGAAGCATCATGTACCGTGAAAACAGCATTTATGAGCTGAATCCCCGCGAGATGTGGGCTGACATCGTTTAACGGAAGGATTCTAAATTAAAAACCGGCCTCCCATTTGGAAAGCCGGTTCTTGAGATGCAGTTTATATGGCAAAATGGTGACCGCCGATTATTTTGATTACATCTAATTGTTTCATCCATTCGCTGTCCGAAATGCTAGGATTCCAAAAATACAATGCATCATTTGTATAGCCATGAATCGCCAATGCTTCATTGACAGCTTTCTTGGCGTCATCTCCTGCTGGTTTATTTATACTGCCATCACCAACAGGCGAGAATTGGTTTTTTTGATAGATGACTTCCCGTACCGTATCAGGAAATTCATCGCTATCAAGGCGATTCAAAACAACTCCTGCCACCTCGACCTTACCTCTGTATGGCTCCCCTTTAGCTTCTGCATGCACAAGCCTTGCTAATAATTCTTTATCTTTTTCATTCATTACATGTGGAATAATCAATGTTTTACCGGGCTCGGCAACATTATTTACATTATTATTGACTTCTTTCAACTTACCGATTGGAACACCGTGCTGCTTCGCAATATCCCATATCGATTCACCTTGTTTAATGACATGTTTGGTTGCTCCATCCGAAGCTTTACTGGTCGTTCCCTTAGGAAAAGCTATCCCAAGTATGATGACACTTAGAGTCATTATCACAGTTATTATAACTGATAATTTCATCCTGTAACCTCCTCGTTAAGCATCTTCCTAGGATAACAGACCATATGGGAGAAAACAGTGCTAAATTTTTTCCAAGGAAATGAAGGAAAAATTTTCACGGGTCTATTAACTTCGAAATTTTAATGATTTCCATTCTTCACGTAGCATTCCCATTCTGATTGAATCGTAATAATAACCATCATGATAACGGCATTTTCTCATCCTTCCCTCTACTTGCATGCCCACCTTTTCTCCAACTGCGATCATACGTTCATTACCTGACCACGTCGTCAGACCAACCCGCTCAATCTCCATTTTTTCGAATAAATAGCCTATGTATAACATTAACGCTTCTGTTCCGTAACCGCCGTTCCAATACTCGGGCTCAAAAATCGTAATTCCGATTTCAAGCCAGCGTGAAGGTTCATGTTCCCAGTAATATACAACAGAGCCTATTATTTGATCGTTTTTTTCCATTAATAACTCGGAATAAGCCCCCATTTTCTCATCATAGGTTTTATGCTTCAGTTCTTTTTCGATATACGTTTGGAAATCAATGAGTTCTAGAGGATAATAAGGTGCATCCCACTTTTTCCATTCTGGATCGGCTTCTCCATATTTCAGGCTCCATAAACGTTTTACATCGGCTTGTTTAACATTCCTCAATATTACTTTGCTTCCTTCAATCCAAACATCGTCCAATCCGCTTCCTCCCACTTCATCCTTGCCATACCTTCCATTTTACCGGTCGACACATAATTTTATAAAATATTGCCTTTCTCTGGGACCATCGAATTCACAAAAATATACACCCTGCCATGTACCAAGGATTAAGCTCCCTTTATGGATAATCACCTGCTGTGAAGAACCAACCGTACTTGATTTCAAATGGGCAGCCGTGTTTCCTTCCATATGTAAATCCAATGTATGGTTCCATGGGTATTGCTCATCAAATCTTCTTAGCATATCCTTTTTGACATCGGGATCAGCATTTTCATTAATCGTGATTCCTGCTGTCGTATGTGGACAATATATAAGAGCTATCCCCTCTTGAACCCCATTTTCATTAATGAAGGCCTGTACTTCTATCGTTACATCAATCATATCATCCCTTTTCGTCGTTTTTAAGGTATTTTTCTTCAGCATGTACGTTCACTCCCTTTGTCAATTTAATACTCTTTACCCATAAACATAACATTCATGCTTTAAAAAACCAGTCGATATTAAGATTAGCAAACCTTATAATAATTATTTTGTTTTAATATTGGATCTATAAGGAATGAGGGAGGTGAGAATGGTTTGAATACGGATCGACCAGTTGAGGACTGCGCGAAAAATCCCATCCAGCTCTTGTAGTTGAGAATAAGATAGGTTATAGGCTTATAGCCACATTTAATAATATCTTTTAAAGTGACGCAAGGTTTCCTGAAGCGAACCGCATTTTTGTATCACCCTTTCGGCAACCGGATTGAAGTTTTGGATTGGATATAAGAAAAGCGGACCCGGTGTAATTGGATGCGCTTTCAGACTGAAGACAAACTCGACGAAAATCAAGTTTGTCTTCAGTTTTTTTTGTTTTAGGCTATGTTAATTTTCATTGTTAATTTACGATTGAAATAACAGCTAATCGAATAAAATGAATTTATCCTCTTGTGTAAGTTGCCGATATAGCATTAGTTCTCACCCAATTCTAACTCCTTTATGCTCATGCCTTCCGTGGTTAATCGGAATAGACCGAACATTACTGGATTAGCTTGCACCCACCCTTCACGGACTAACTCTTTAAGAGTCTGATTTATACAGGATAGAGTTCCCCATTCTTTCGGAAGACGGCCAGAAATTTGAATCGGTGTCTGCCAATCAGTGGTTAATGATAGCAACAAGTTTCGTTGTTTTGGGGTCAAGTCCATACTTACTACCTCCCAGTTTTTAGGTCGCCAATATTAATGGTACGTTCTTAATGACTGAAAAGTTTCGTTAATCGGTAATAAACAGCTATCTACAATGATTTTTCTTATAGATAAATTATCACTTCAATATTGTGAAACCCCAATTAGCCAAAGCACGATCGGCACTAAATTGACATCGGACAATACGCTTGCAAAGATGCTTGAATGGCTTTTTCTTCGTATGTAAAAAGCAAAGGATTGGATCCTTGCCGTTTTAAATCAGATGGAACAGAACGTGTTAAAGGACTTTACCACATCCAGAATGTGAAAAATTCATCGATAATTATTAGAGTTGGTTTTATTTTTTTAGGTATAGTGAAACATCTATCCTAAGGAAGCACATGCCATCAAGGACACATTCAAGAAGAAATAAATCAAGATCGTAAAAAACAGTGTAAAGAAGTCCTTTTCACCAGATAAGTTTATCAAGAAAGAAGACAGGGAGATTAAAGAAAGTTCAACTGATCCTGAGAATAGCTACTATGTGCAAGAGAACAAAACAGCTTGCCTTTTCGTTTCATGCGGCAGCAGAAAATACGCATGATAGTCATCTTAGACCCTCTATTTACAATTATTTCCATCCAATAAAATTAAAAAAGGTTCCGGAATAATGCCATTCCGAAACCTTTTTGTCTACAAACTGAATGCGGATCCAATGTACTTGGACCCGCTATCTTTCAGTTTTTTTATATCCGTTTCTTTTTCCAGAATCCCAATATTAAAGCGGTAATAAGGGCTCCTATTAAAATAGCCAGCAAATAGCGGAAAGGATGGTTGACTAGAGGGATGACAAATATTCCCCCATGAGGCGCTGGCAAAGTTACACCAAAAGCCATTGACAGGGCTCCTGCCGTCGCTGCCCCAACAACACTGCTGACGATAACGCGCAATGGATCCGCCGCCGCAAAAGGAATGGCACCCTCTGTGATGAATGAAGCACCCATGAAGTAATTAGTGAATCCGGACTTCCTTTCCATTTCACTGAATTTACTTTTAAAGAATGTTGTTGCAAATGCGATTCCCAGGGGAGGAACCATTCCGCCAGCCATTACTGCAGCATGCGGTCCGAAACTTGATGCCTCAATGGCTGCAATCCCAAAGGTGAATGCTGCTTTATTTAAAGGTCCGCCCATATCCACAGCCATCATACCCCCAAGAATCAGGCCTAGGAATATTGCGTTCGTTCCGGATAAGCCCTGAAGCCAGTTGGTCAGGCCCGTGTTAATTGCTGTTACTGGTTCATTTATAAGAAATATCATGATAAACCCTGTAATTAACATTCCGAAAACAGGATAGAGTAAAACCGGTTTAATGCCATCTAGTGTTTGCGGTAACTTGGAAAACAATTTTCTTAAAAGTAATACGACATAACCTGCAAGGAAACCGGCAATCAGTCCGCCAAGAAAACCGGCATTGGCCTGTGCTGCCAATAATCCCCCTACCATACCAGGAGCAAAACCTGGACGGTCGGCAATACTTGAAGCAATGAATCCAGCCAGGACAGGGATAAGTAAGAAGAAAGCACCATTTCCACCGCCAATATCACTTAATGCTTTGGCAATCGGATTATACTCCGGATTTGCCGGATCGGCTGCCTCTATCCCGAAAAAGAAAGAAAGCGCAATCAGGATTCCCCCCCCGACGACAAATGGAAGCATATTACTTACGCCATTCATTAAGTGCTTGTAGATCCCCAATCCTCCTTTAGCTGAATCACCTTCATCACTTTTATCATTTCCAGTTCCTTTGTAAACAGGTGCATCCTGATTCACGGCTCTGATTAACAGCTCCTCGGTCTTCCGGATTCCATGGGCAACAGGCACAATAATGACATGTTTTCCATTAAAACGATCCATTTCCACCTGCTTATCCGCTGCGACGATAATTGCATCCGCCTCATCAATCTCTGCAGCGGTTAAACCATTTTTGATTCCTGTGGAACCATTTGTTTCCACTTTGAAATCGATTCCCATTTCCTTCGCTTTGGCCTTTAACGCATCGGCAGCCATATAAGTATGGGCAATTCCTGTTGGACATGCTGTAACGGCAAGGATTTTACCTCCTTTATCGTTACCACTGGCATCATTACTTGATTGCTCCTCTTCCCTTTCTTCTTCATAAGCCTCCATTTCTTTTTGGTTGATTATCTCCAACACTTCCTCACCGGAAGAAGCAGAAATCAAGCGGGCTCTGAATTTATCATCCATCAGTAACGAAGAAAGCCGGGAAAGGGTTTCCAAGTGATCTGCATTCGCTCCTTCACTTGCTGCAATCATAAAGAACAAATGAGCTGGCTGCCCATCAAGCGATTCATAATCCACACCACTGACCGATTTGCCGAAACAGATGGCTGGTACCCTTACAGCATTTGTTTTTGCGTGCGGTATGGCTATCCCCTCACCAATCCCTGTTGTGCTTTGCTCTTCACGTTTTAAGATCGCAGCTTTGAAACCCTCCACATCGTTTAACCTTTCTGCCTCGGCCAACTTTCCTGATAGTTCATCAATGACTGCTTGCTTTGTAACACTTTGCAAATCTATTATGATTGTATCCAATTTTAACAAGTCTGTAATTTTCATAGAGTCAGCCTCCTGTTAGTTGATTGATGGCAATTTGCGGTAATAACTCTTCAATTTTATCCAGTGTACCGAGATCGGATGAAAAGGCTGTAGCACTTCCTGCAGCAAGACTGAAGCGGAAAGCGGATAAAATATCCCCTGTCCTTTCATATGTCCCGATGAAACCTGCGACCATGGAATCACCGGCACCCACTGAGTTGATGACGTTCCCTTTTGGAACATTTGCGGAATATGACTCTCCACCGGTGCAAAGCACGGCCCCCTGTCCCGCCATTGAAACAATAACATTTTGTGCTCCTGCTTCAACCAATTTAGTGCCATATTCTCTAGCATCATCAACCGTCCTTATTTCTGTGGAAAAAAGCTCACCCAGTTCATGGTGATTCGGCTTTATTAAAAATGGCCGGTGTGGAAGGACATTCAGTAATCCCTTGCCACTCGTATCCACCACCACTTTAATGCCGTTATCGGAACATGACCTTGCCATGTCTTCGTATACATCCGATGGAACGCTTGGAGGGATGCTTCCTGACAAAATGAGGATATCATTATTATTCAACTGTTCAATTTGACTAAATAATTGTTGATAATTCCCTTTTGAAATGACTGGCCCTTGGCTATTAATTTCGGTCTCCAGCCCTGTCTTCAATTTGATGTTTATTCTTGTATCTCCAGCTATCTCTGTAAAGTCCGTGAAAATCTCTTCCTGTCTTAAGAACCTTTTTACAAATTCACCTGTTTGTCCACCGATGAATCCTAAAGCTGTCGTACTATTGCCCAGCCTTTTAAGCACTCGGGAAACATTGATCCCTTTCCCTCCAGGGAATTTTGCATCATAACTTGTTCGATTCACCTTGCCCATTTGAAAACTTTCCACCTCGACAAGGTAATCGATGGATGGGTTGAGTGTCACTGTATAAATCATTAAATGGTCACGACCTTTACCTTTGGATTTTTATCGAGTTGAGCAACAGCCTCTTCATCATTGCTGTCAGTAAGGATTATGGCATCGCTTACATCAGCCACCTTAGCGAAAGTAGCTTCATTTAGTTTTGAACTGTCAGCAAGCACATAAGTTTCGTTAGAGAGGCGTAACGCCATCTTCTTCAGTAGAGCTTCTTCCGGGTCGGGTGTTGTGAAACCCAAATCTTGATGGATGCCGTTCATTCCCAAGAAACATTTATCAAAACGGTATTCATTCAAAAACTGTACAGCATTACTTCCTATAACCGCATTTGTCGAAAATTTAATCGTTCCGCCAACTAACACTGTTTTGATTTCCAATTCGATGAGTTTTGGAATATGCATAAGACCATTTGTCAGCACCGTTATATTTTTATCCTTTAAATAAGGAATCATTTCCGCAGTTGTCGTGCCTGCATCAAGATATATACAATCATTTTTCTCTATGAATGAAGCCGCCAGCTTTGCTATAAGTTGTTTTTCAGCTCTTGCTTTGTTTTGCTTTTCAATAGTTGTTGGTTCAAGGCCTTTTCTTTGAAGTAAAGAGGCCCCGCCGTGCACACGCTTCAAGAGCTTCATTTCTTCGAGTTGCACTAAATCTCTCCGAATGGTCGACTCCGAGGCTTGTAGCTGATCTACAAGCTCCTGTAGCTTTACCGTTCCATGTTCTTTAAGGATCGATAAGATGAACTGGTGCCTTTCAGTTGTCAACAATTCGCCCACCTCACTTTAATATCATCATCATATATGAAAACGGAGGAATAATCAATCACAAACGTTTAAAAATACTCAAATTCATTCAAAAATACCTTCAAAAACATTCAACTTCAATTGAAAAACCTTTCTTGAACCCCATTATCTCTTTTTCTATGAAAATATCCTTTCAGTTCTTCAAACAAAAAACCCCCATGTCATGATGACAGGGGGGTTTCTTATTATTTTATTAGCCTTGAAGTAAAAGTTGTTCTGGATCTTCCAGCATATCTTTGATAGCCACTAAGAAACCAACAGCTTCTTTTCCGTCTACGATACGGTGATCATAAGATAATGCAAGGTACATCATTGGTCTGTTTTCGATTTGATCTCCAACAGCGATTGGACGAGTCTTGATTGTATGCATGCCCAAGATCCCAACTTGAGGGGCATTCAAGATTGGTGTTGATAATAGGGAACCAAAAGTCCCTCCATTTGTGATGGTAAAAGTACCACCTGATAAATCTGAAAGTCCCAGTTTGTTGTTACGCGCTTTAACAGCTAAATCGGAAATGTTCTTCTCGATTTCAGCAAAGCTTTTGCGGTCAGCATCCCTTACTACCGGAACAACAAGACCTTCATCTGTGGATACAGCTACACCGATATCATAAAAGTTCTTTTTCAGGATATGGTCGCCTTGGATTTCAGCATTCAATAGCGGATATTTTTTCAATGCGCCAATGACCGCTTTAGTGAAGAATGACATGAAACCAAGTTTAACGTCATTTGTTTTCACGAAAGAATCCTTATGGCGGTTACGCAATTCCATGACTGCAGAAAGATCGACTTCGTTAAAAGTAGTAAGCATGGCTGCTTCGGATTGTACTTGAACTAGACGTTTGGCAATGGTTTGACGACGGCGTGTCATCTTAACCACTTCAATGCGGTCATCATTCACTTCAACAGGAGCGGCTGCTTGTTTAGCTGCAGGAGCTTGTTTTGGAGCTGCCGCAGGTGCTGTAGGTGCTGCAGGAGCATTACTTGCTGCTTCTACGTCTTGTACACGTACACGACCAAGTGGGTCGGCTACAGGCACTTGAGTCAAGTCAATTCCTTTTTCACGAGCCAATTTCCTTGCAGCTGGTGAAGCAATAACTTGTTGAGTGGATGATGCTTCTTTCGCTTCTGCTTTAGGAGCCTCTTTAGCAGGAGCCGCTTGTTCAGCCTTAGCTGGTTCTGCTTTAGCTTCTTCAACCTTAGGAGCTTCCGCTTTTGGAGCTGCTGCAGCTGATCCATTTTCATCAACGATGGCGATAGCCTGTCCGACTTGGACAGTATCGCCTTCTTCTGCTAAATGTTCCGAAAGTGTACCCGTATAATCTGAAATGATTTCCACGTTCACTTTATCCGTTTCAAGTTCAAGGACATATTCTCCTTTTTCAACGTGATCACCGGGTTGTTTTAACCATTGCGCAATAGATCCTTCAGAAATTGATTCTGCTAATTCAGGTACTTTTACTTCAGCCATTTTATTTCTCCCCCTCATTATTGCGTGTAATTGCTTGAGTCATAATCCGTTGTTGTTCATTTTTATGGACAAGTGGATCTCCCTCAGCCGGGCTTGATCTGCGCTTCCTTCCTATATATGTTACTGAAAGATTGCCAGGAGCCGCTGCATTTAAGCGAGGTTCAACAAATGTCCAAGCACCCATGTTTTTAGGTTCTTCTTGAGCCCAGAAGATTTCTTTAAGATTTGTATATTTTTTCAGGGCTTCTTGAACTCCAGTGAATGGGAATGGATAAATTTCTTCGATACTGATGATTTGCAACCAATCCGTATTTTTTTCAGTTGCCGCTTTTTCACGAAGTTCAACCGCCAATTTACCTGTTGCAAAAACAATGCGTTCAACCGATTTAGGTTTTTTGCCCAATGCTTTAGTTTCTACGAATGATTCAAATGCGCCTTCACTGAATTCTTCTGTTGTAGAAGCCATCACTTGATTACGAAGCATACTCTTCGGTGTCATGATGACAAGCGGACGTACTTGTTCTTGATCCAAAATCTTAGCTTGTCTTCTAAGGATATGGAAGTATTGAGCTGCCGAACTTAAGTTAGCAACTGTCCAGTTGTTTTCAGCTGCTAATTGAAGGAAGCGTTCCAGTCGCGCACTTGAGTGCTCTGGCCCTTGTCCTTCATAACCGTGTGGAAGCAGCATGACAAGACCTGATTTTTGACCCCATTTTGCACGGCCTGCTGCGATGAATTGGTCAAAGATCACTTGTGCTGTATTAGCGAAGTCACCGAATTGCCCTTCCCATAATACAAGTGTCTCAGGTGCAAATACATTATAACCATATTCATAAGCCAGAACTGCCGTTTCAGTAAGCGGGCTGTTATGAACAGCGAATGATGCTTTGGCAGTCTCAAGTGTGTGAAGTGGTGAATATGTTTTGCCATTAACACTATCATGTAACATGATATTACGTTGTGCGAATGTTCCACGCTCTGAATCTTGTCCTGTCAAACGGATTGGCGTGCCGTCACTTAATATGGATGCAAATGCCAATGTCTCGGCATGAGCCCAATCAATTTTTCCGTCAGCACCAAAGGAATCCAAGCGACGTGATAAAATCTTTCCTAATTTTTTATTAGGAGTGAATCCTTCCGGCCACTTAACAAGTTCTTCGTTAATTGTAACAAGTTCTTGTTTCGGAACTGCCGTTTCAATGGCTGGAAGTCCTTTTTCAATAATCCCAGGAGGATTACACTCTTTAGAAGCTTCCGGTTTATTTCCGGAAATTTTCGCATATGCATCTGCAAGCCTTGTATCCACTTGCTCAGCAATCGCTTTAACTTCGGCTTCAGTGAACTCGCCAGTTTCAATAAGTTTTTTCCCATAAAGCTCTTTAACCGTTGGGTGCTTATGAATTAATGCATACATTTCAGGTTGAGTCACCAATGGCTCATCCATTTCGTTATGGCCGAAACGTCTGTAACCGATCAGGTCGATCAAGAAATCCTTATTGTATTTTTCACGGTATAGGTTAGCAAGGTTCACAGCAGCCATACATGCTTCTGGATCATCTGCATTCACATGCACGATCGGCACTTCAAAGCCTTTTGCCAAATCACTAGCATATAAAGTTGAACGTGAATCTTCACTTTCCGTTGTAAAACCGATCATGTTATTGGCAATGATATGGATGGCGCCGCCAACTTGATAACCGCGTAAACGGCTTAAGTTAAACGTTTCAGGTACAATTCCTTCACCTGGGAATGCTGCATCACCATGAATCAGGATTGCAAGGGATTTGGAAATGTCCTGAACAGGGAATCCTTTTTCTGAACGGTCTTCTTGAGCCGCACGAGAATACCCTTCCACGATTGGACCGACCACTTCCAAGTGACTTGGGTTATTGGCAAGTGTAATCCTTGCTTTTTGTATATTAGCTTTAGTAATCTGTTTATCCAGACCTAAATGGTATTTAACATCACCGGTCCATCCATTGTTAATGCCTGTCGAACCTTCGGAAGGAACCAAATCTTTATTAGGTGAATGTTGGAATTCAGAGAAAATGACCTCATATGGCTTTCCTAATACATGTGCAAGCACATTCAAACGTCCACGGTGAGCCATGGCAATATTCACATTCCCCGTTCCGTTTTGAACAGTTTGTGAAATCATTTCATCTAAGATCGGAACCAAAGCATCCAGTCCTTCAATAGAGAAACGTTTTTGCCCTACATATGTGCGGTGAAGGAATTTCTCGAAGCCTTCTACTTCATTCAATCGTTTAAGTAATAATTCTCTTTTCTCTTTTCCCACTTCCGGGAACATGTTTCCGGATTCGACCATATCAGTAAGCCATTGCTTTTCATCCAAGTCATTAACATGATGAAATTCAAAGGCTATCGTTTTTGTATAGAGTTGTTTTAGGTATTGTACGGCTTCGTATCCGTCTTTCACGTCTTCAGGTGATTCCGGACAAATTAAGTCAGCCGGTATTTTCCTTAAATCATCTGCAGTCAAGCCATATTTTTCAAAGTGAATTTGTTCAGTGTCCAGAGCTTCTTCTTTTAAAGGATAAATATTTGCAGCAAGATGCCCGTATGCACGGATATTTTCAGCTAAATTAACTGCAGACATAATTTTCTTCATTGGAAGAACTTCTCCAGTTTGTACAGTTGATGCACTTACAGTCGTTGTTTCTGCCGATACATCGAATGAAGGAGGACCTGCTACTTCAAAAAAGTTTTTCAGTTCCGGATCCACTTCTTCCGGGTTGGCTAGAAATAAATCGTATTGCTCCATGACATACCCAAGGTTTGGACCCGAAAAAGCTTTCCAGTGGTCTAATACCTTAGAATCATTGATGGTCATTTTGTAAACCCCCAAATTTTTCTCATAATTTTTTTCATTTCGTTTTATCCATCCCCAAATTTCTTTCTTCTAAATTTTCCCCAAATATATGATATATATAAGATA
>NZ_JBSGVZ010000014.1:0-130389 GCF_053608705.1 Peribacillus sp. NPDC055009
GTATATTATAATAATATTTTAAAAATTATGTGAAAGAAAATTATGCACGAAGGAGAATTTTGTTGTAATATGGTAGAGAAAACACGCATTAAATTTCAAAGTTGTTTTTTAGTAGATAAGGAGGATGGGAAATGAATATCCATGAGTATCAGGGGAAAGAGATATTGCGACAATACGGGGTATCCGTTCCAAATGGCCGGGTTGCCTTTACTGTTGATGAAGCAGTGGAAGCAGCGAAGGAGTTAGGTACGGAAGTTGTTGTCGTCAAAGCTCAAATTCATGCGGGTGGCCGCGGGAAAGCCGGCGGAGTCAAGGTAGCGAAGAATCTTGATGAAGCGCGTACATATGCAGAAGAGATTCTTGGCAAGACATTGGTGACCCATCAAACAGGTCCTGCAGGAAAGGAAGTTAAGCGTTTACTTATCGAAGAAGGCTGCGACATTACAAAAGAATATTATATCGGGCTGGTCCTTGACCGTGCTACGGACAGTGTCGTATTGATGGCTTCTGAAGAAGGCGGAACTGAAATTGAGGAAGTGGCTGAAAAGACACCAGAGAAAATTTTCAAAGAAGTAATCGATCCGGTTGTCGGCCTGACTGGTTTCCAGGCACGGAGGATTGCATTCAATATCAATATTCCGGCTTCACTTATAAATAAAGCTTCCAAACTGATGGTTAACTTATATACAGCTTTCGTTGATAAAGATTGCTCAATCGCAGAAATCAACCCATTAGTGGTAACTGGCGACGGCGATGTAATGGCGCTTGATGCTAAATTGAACTTTGATGATAATGCGATTTACCGCCATAAAGACATCGCGGAGTACCGTGATTTGGATGAAGAGGATGCGAAAGAGATTGAAGCATCAAAACATGGCCTTAGTTACATATCGCTTGACGGAAATATCGGATGCATGGTTAATGGTGCCGGTCTTGCTATGGCGACGATGGACATCATTAAACATTATATGGGAGATCCGGCTAACTTCCTTGACGTTGGTGGCGGCGCCACTGAGGAAAAAGTGAAAGAGGCTTTCAAAATCATCCTTTCCGATCAAAATGTTAAAGGCATCTTCGTTAATATCTTCGGAGGAATCATGAAATGTGACATCATCGCTACAGGCGTCGTGGCTGCTGCTAAAGAGCTAGGCCTGGATGTCCCTCTTGTTGTTCGTCTTGAAGGAACGAATGTGGACCTTGGCAAAAAGATTCTAAAAGAGTCAGGTTTAAATATTACGTCTGCTGAATCAATGGCAGATGGAGCACAAAAAATAGTATCACTTGTAGGATAATAGGCAGGGGGGAACATAATGAGCGTTTATATTAATAAAGATACGAAAGTGATCGTTCAGGGAATCACTGGTGCAACAGCATTATTTCATACAAAACAAATGTTGGAATACGGCACGAAAATCGTTGGAGGAGTCACTCCGGGTAAAGGTGGAACAGAAGTGGAAGGGGTACCTGTATATAATACAGTTTCCGAAGCTGTCACTGAAACCGGAGCGAATGCATCTGTTATCTATGTACCGGCTCCATTTGCTGCCGATGCAATTCTAGAAGCAGTGGACGCAGAACTTGATCTTGTCATTTGTATCACGGAACATATTCCTGTCTTGGATATGGTCAAGGTTAAGCGCTACATGGAAGGCAAAAAAACTCGCTTGATCGGACCGAACTGCCCAGGTGTCATTACTCCTGAAGAGTGTAAGATTGGTATCATGCCAGGGTATATCCACAAAAAAGGCCATGTAGGTGTAGTTTCACGTTCTGGAACTTTGACGTATGAAGCCGTTCACCAATTATCGCAAGCAGGCATTGGGCAATCTTCGGCTGTCGGTATCGGTGGAGATCCGGTTAACGGAACGGATTTCATTGATGTTTTGAAAGCGTTCAACGAAGATCCGGAAACACATGCTGTAATCATGATCGGGGAAATCGGTGGAACGGCAGAGGAAGAAGCAGCAATCTGGGTGAAGGAAAATATGACTAAGCCAGTTGTTGGTTTCATTGGTGGCCGTACGGCTCCAGCCGGTAAACGCATGGGTCATGCTGGTGCCATTATCTCAGGAGGAAAAGGGACTGCCGACGAGAAAATCCGCGTTATGAACGAATGTGGAATTAAAGTTGCCGAAACTCCATCCGTAATGGGTGAAACATTGATCTCCGTCTTGAAAGAAAAAGATATTTACGAACCTTGTAAAACACATTGATTCAAGCTGGGCCGACCTTTTTTGGGTCGGCCTTTTTTTCCCTCCAATTTCCTCGGGAGACACCAAGTCCATAACTATTAACCTACTTAAAAAAATATCCGATTAGGGGCGTTTCCAATTGAATAAAAAAGAAAAGTTAATCCATCTCCATCATTGCCGCGGAGCAGGATGGAAAACAATCCAAATAATCATGTCCAATGACCCATCATTATCTTCCCTGTTCACGACGAATCACGCTGAATGGGCAAAAATGCTCCCTATCCCTTCAAATAAGCTCAACCTCTTTCTCAAAGATTTACATTCACTCAATACCATCGATAAACTTAAAATATACAAAGATAGTCAAATTCATTGTTTGACGATCTTCGATGATGAATACCCTTTTTTGCTGAAGCAAATATTCGATCCTCCGTGGGTTCTTTATTTTAAAGGCGATAAGAGGCTTTTAACAAGGAAGAATACGCTAGGTGTTGTTGGAACACGTAAGCCAACCTCGTATGGTCTGGAGGCCTTAAAAACGATTCTATTACCGCTTGTAAAGAAAAAGTTCGTGATCATAAGTGGAGTGGCGGCTGGAATCGATGCAGAGTCACATAAGATCACATTAAGCGAATGCGGAGATACGATTGGGATTTTAGGAGGGGGGCTTATGCAAATATATCCAAAATCCAATGTACCCCTTGCTGAAGAAATCATCAAAAAAGGCTTGCTTATATCTGAGACTCCACCGGAAATGAGGGCGGAACCTTGGATGTTTCCGCTTCGGAATCGAATCATCAGTGGATTATCACAAGGAGTATTCGTGGTCGAGGCAAAAGAAAGAAGCGGATCCCTTATTACGGCACAAGCTGCTTTGGAACACGGCAGGGATGTGTTTGCGCTTCCTGGTAATGTTACGAGCCCTGAATCGCTGGGGACCAATCAATTGATTTCTGATGGTGCCAAACTTGTTTTGAGTGCCAGGCAGATCGAGGAAGAGTTTTGAACAATATAATATAGAAGATAGACGGAGAATCAAAAGGGAAAATAAAGAAAAAAAGGTGGTTTTTTTAAAGGATGGGTTGAATTATTAGACAAAAAGGTTGAAAATATTGTAAAACTGTTATAAGTTTTGCAAATGGCACCTCTTGTCAAAATACCTATAAATAAATGAATCAGCCTGCTTTGAAAAGTAAAGAGGTGTTGACAAATGAATTTTGAATGATTAATAATAGTGAAGATTTATATTACCTCTTTGAGGAGGATTTATTGGATGTCAGAATACTTAGTGATTGTGGAATCGCCGGCAAAGGCGAAAACAATAGAACGTTACTTGGGAAAAAAATATAAAGTAAAGGCTTCCATGGGGCATGTACGCGATTTGCCTAAAAGTCAAATGGGTGTCGATGTTGAACATGAATATGAACCTAAATATATAACTATCCGCGGCAAAGGCCCGGTTTTAAAAGAATTGAAAACCGCTGCAAAAAAAGCGAAAAAAATATATCTCGCGGCTGACCCCGACAGGGAAGGGGAAGCCATTGCCTGGCACTTGGCTCACAGTCTTGATGTTGACGTTAACTCAGATTGCCGCGTGGTTTTCAATGAGATCACGAAAGAGGCTATCAAAGAATCATTTAAATCACCGAGGCCAATAAATATGAAATTGGTTGATGCCCAGCAGGCAAGAAGGGTCTTGGATCGTTTGGTCGGATACAATATAAGTCCGCTTTTGTGGAAAAAGGTGAAAAAAGGATTAAGCGCGGGACGGGTCCAATCGGTTGCTGTACGGATGATCATTGACCGGGAGAAGGAGATCAAAGATTTTATCCCTGAAGAGTATTGGACAATCAAGGCTGATTTTGTAAAAGGAAAAGAACAATTTGAAGGTTCCTTCTTCAGCATTGGCGGTGAGAAGAAGGAGTTGAATAACGAAGAGGACGTCAAAAAAGTGCTCGCTTCTTTAAATGGCGGCGAATTTACGATAGGAGCTGTAGCTAAAAAAGAAAGAAGGCGCAATCCAGCCGCTCCTTTTACGACTTCTTCCCTGCAACAGGAAGCGGCACGTAAATTGAATTTCCGTGCAAAGAAAACCATGATGCTTGCTCAGCAGCTTTATGAAGGAATCGAGCTTGGCAAGGAAGGTACAGTCGGGTTAATCACTTATATGAGAACCGATTCGACCCGGATTTCCGATGTTGCGAAAGAGGAAGTCCATACCTTCATCCAAAATAATTATGGTAAAGAGTATGTTCAGGTTGAACAGCGCAAAGAGAAAAAACAGACCAATGCCCAGGACGCCCATGAAGCGGTCAGGCCAACAAGCACATTACGTGAACCGGGTGTAGTCAAGGAGTTCTTATCCAGAGATCAATTCCGTCTTTATAAATTGATTTGGGAACGATTCGTTTCTAGTCAAATGTCTTCGGCGGTCATGGATACGATGAGCATCGACCTGCATAACGGGGATGTCATCTTCAGGGCAAATGGTTCAAAAATTAAATTCCCGGGTTTCATGAAGGTATATGTTGAAGGGTCCGATGACTCGGTGGAAGAAAAGGAAAATGCACTTCCGGATGTGAAAACAGGGGATCAATTCTTTTCAAAAGATATCGAGCCGAAGCAGCATTTCACACAGCCTCCGCCCCGATATACTGAAGCCCGTCTTGTCAAAACCCTAGAGGAACTGGGAATAGGCCGTCCTTCTACATATGCTCCTACCTTGGATACGATTCAAAAACGGGGCTATGTTACCTTGGATAATAAACGGTTCATCCCGACAGAGCTTGGTGAGATCGTTCTTGAATTGATACGCGAATTCTTCCCGGATATTCTTGATGCAGAGTTCACTGCCAAGATGGAACAGGAATTCGACAGCGTCGAGGAAGGCAGTATCGAATGGATAAAGGTCATCGATGAATTTTATAAGGAATTTGCAGTTCATTTGGCTAAAGCCGAAGTCGAGATGGAGAAAATTGAAATCAAAGATGAACCTGCAGGTGAAGATTGCGTGGAATGCGGACATGGGATGGTCTTTAAGATGGGGCGTTATGGAAAGTTCATGGCATGCAGTAATTTCCCGGATTGCCGTAACACAAAGCCAATCGTTAAAGAAATCGGTGTTAAATGTCCAAAATGTAAAGAAGGAAACATCATTGAAAGGAAAAGTAAAAAACGCCGCATATTTTACGGGTGTGATACCTATCCTGGATGTGACTTCATATCTTGGGATAAACCGCTGCCGCGGAGTTGTCCAAAATGTGAAGGTACACTTGTTGAGAAAAAACTCAAAAAAGGCGTCCAGGTACAGTGCATGGATTGTGATTTCAAAGAATTGCCCCAAGCATAGAAAAGACCGTGAAATCGTTTACTGTTCTAAATATAAATTGACTCGGCATCTGCCGAGTTTCTTTATGTTCAGGAAAGTATGATATCATGATAGTATGTGGACTTACTTCCAAGAAGAAAATGGATAAAGCTTGAAACTTTTTTATTTAAGCCATGTGATGTAAAATTCAGTGGACAAGTACATTCTTTTAAAGATATAATTCCTATTTGTGTCCGCTATCCTTTTTAGAAGGATTTCAGGAAGAATGCCGCTATCTGGCATATTCTTTAAATTATCTTTAGCAGGAATGAGTATTTCGGGTATAAATACATAGATATCGTTAAAAATGAAACTTTTATGAAAGCAGTTTTAATGATAAATGATCCTGTCTTATCATATCTATACATGGAGGTTCGAAAAATGAAAGAAACAAAAGTAAGTGTAATCGGTGCTGGGCTTGCTGGAAGTGAAGCGGCGTGGCAGTTAGCAAAAAGAGGAATTAAAGTCGATCTATATGAAATGCGCCCTGTAAAACAAACGCCAGCCCATCATACCGATAAATTCGCTGAACTTGTTTGTTCCAATTCACTTCGGGCAAATACGTTAACAAATGCAGTTGGTGTATTAAAAGAAGAAATGCGTATTCTGGATTCGGTCATCATGTCCGCAGCAGATGCTTGTGCTGTACCGGCTGGCGGTGCTTTAGCTGTTGATCGTCATGAATTTGCCGGTCTTGTTACGGAAAGGGTCAAAAATCATCCAAATGTAACGGTCATCAATGAAGAAGTGACGGAAATTCCGGAAGGTCCTACCGTCATTGCAACCGGTCCGCTTACAAGTCAGTCACTATCTGACAGCTTAAAGCAAATCATGGATGAAGAATACTTGTACTTCTATGATGCTGCCGCACCAATTCTGGAAAAAGACAGCATCAACATGGATAAAGTATATTTGAAATCCCGCTATGATAAAGGTGAAGCAGCTTATCTGAACTGTCCGATGACGGAAGAAGAGTTTGACCGCTTTTATGAAGCCTTGATTGCTGCTGAAACAGTTCCACTTAAAGAATTCGAAAAAGAAATCTTTTTCGAAGGCTGCATGCCCATTGAAGTAATGGCATCACGCGGGAAGAAAACGATGTTATTTGGTCCATTGAAGCCAGTTGGCTTAGAAGATCCAAAAACGGGAAAACGTCCTTTTGCTGTAGTTCAATTGCGTCAAGATGATGCGGCAGGAACACTTTACAATATTGTTGGTTTTCAGACACATTTGAAATGGGGTCCACAAAAAGAAGTATTGCAGCTCATACCTGGATTGGAAAATGCGGAAATTGTCCGTTATGGAGTTATGCATCGAAACACTTTCATAAACTCACCTAATGTTTTGAAGCCTACGTACCAATTCAAGAATCGGGATGATTTATTCTTTGCCGGTCAGATGACTGGCGTCGAAGGATATGTAGAATCGGCTGCATCGGGCTTGGTTGCAGGTATCAATGCTGCAAGGATCGTCCAAGGATTGGATCCTATCATTTTCCCTGCAGAGACGACGATGGGCAGCATGGCAAGGTACATAACTTCGACGAATGGTAAGAGCTTCCAGCCGATGAATGCCAACTTTGGATTGCTTCCAGACCTTGAAGTGAGAATCAAATCCAAAAAAGAGCGGAATGAAACGCATGCTAAACGCGCTTTAGACACAATTCAGAACTTTGTGAAAAATTTGTAAAATATTTGCCTGCTGTTTTAAAGTATGATACTATTTATTAGCCTTTGCGAGGTGTTTCCATGATTAATCAAAAAAAGGCATTATCATCCTTCATCGAATATTTACAAATTGAAAAGAACAGTTCACATTACACCATTGAAAATTACAAACGTGATATTCACGAATTTTTTCTGTTCCTTAATGAACAGGGCATTGAGGACATCACGTCCGTTGAATATCTTGATGTCCGGTTATATTTAACGAATTTATATGAGAAAAAACTTTCTAAGCGCACTGTAGCAAGAAAAACTTCTTGTTTGCGGAGCCTTTATAAATTTTTACTACGTGAAGGTGATGTGAAGGATAATCCTTTTTCCCTTGCTTCTTTACCTAAAAAGGATCAAAGACTGCCACGTTTTCTCTATGAGAAGGAAATGGATCAGTTGTTTTCTTCTTTAAAGAAAGATTCACCGATAGGAATAAGGAACAATGCCTTACTGGAATTATTGTATGCTACAGGCATTCGCGTAAGTGAATGTTGTGATATTAAACTGCAGGATATCGATCTTTCCTTAGGGACGGTACTGATCCATGGAAAAGGAAAAAAGGATCGCTACGTTCCGGTTGGTAGATATGCACAGGAAGCGATAGATTTATACATACGTACAGCCAGGATGGAATTGACTTCGTCTGACGCCAAGGCGCATGTTTATTTATTTGTTAATTTTCGTGGAGACCCTCTGACACCTAGGGGAGTTCGCTATATATTGAATGAATTGATTAAAAAGTCAGCCGCAGATGGAAGTCTTCATCCCCATATGCTAAGGCATTCGTTTGCTACACACCTATTGAATAATGGGGCGGACATTCGCACGGTTCAGGAATTGCTTGGTCATTCAAAAATTTCATCAACGCAAGTGTATACGCATGTTACAAAAGACCAATTGAAAAAAGTCTACAATGCATCACATCCGCGGCCTTAAATGTTGAAAGGGGACACTTTATGACAACGATATTTGCAGTGCATCATAAAGGTGAATGTGCCATGTCCGGTGATGGGCAGGTTACTTTAGGAAATTCAGTAGTGATGAAGCATACAGCGAGGAAAGTAAGAAAAATCTTTAATGGTAATGTCCTTGCAGGTTTTGCAGGTTCCGTTGCAGATGCTTTCACTTTATTTGAGATGTTCGAAGCTAAACTTGAAGAGTATAATGGCAATCTTCAGCGCGCTGCCGTTGAAATGGCAAAGCAATGGAGAAGTGACAATGTATTGAGAAAGCTTGAAGCCATGCTAGTCGTGATGGATAAGAACCATTTACTGCTCGTTTCTGGCACCGGGGAAGTAATTGAACCGGATGACGGGATTCTCGCCATAGGATCGGGAGGGAATTATGCATTGGCTGCCGGCAGGGCATTAATGCGGTTTTCCAGCGACCACTTATCGGCAAAGGAAATCGCTCAATCATCTTTACAAATTGCAGCGGAAATTTGTGTATTTACAAATACGAATATAATCGTGGAAGAGTTGTAAGGAGGAGCGCAAATGTCAAAAAAAGCTAATTTAACACCGAGGCAAATCGTTGAAAAACTGGATCAGTATATCGTAGGGCAGCGTGAGGCAAAACGGGCAGTGGCAGTGGCTCTTCGGAATCGCTACCGACGTTCCCTTCTCTCGGATCAACTTCGTGACGAAGTCGTTCCGAAGAATATATTAATGATTGGACCGACAGGTGTTGGGAAAACAGAAATAGCTCGGAGAATGGCTAAATTGGTAGGTGCTCCTTTTGTAAAAGTTGAAGCAACGAAATTTACGGAAGTCGGGTATGTCGGCCGGGATGTAGAGTCCATGGTCCGTGACTTGGTGGAGACTTCCGTCCGCCTCGTGAAGGAAGAAAAGATGGCCAGTGTAAAGGAACGGGCAGAAGAAAATGCAAATCGCCGTTTAATAGAGCTATTAGTGCCATCCACTAAAAAACAGAGTAATTTCAAGAATCCTCTTGAAGTCTTTTTTGGAGGCAATAACAATCAAGACGAACAGGACCCGGAAGAAAATTCCGAAGATTTAAGTTTGCAGGAAAAAAGAAAAATCGTCGCTGAAAAGCTGGCTAATGGTGAGTTGGAAAGTGAAATGATAACGGTCGAAGTGGAAGAACAGGCTGCTTCGATGTTTGATATGCTCCAAGGTTCGGGAATGGAACAAATGGGGATGAACATGCAGGACGCTTTAGGAAGCTTGATGCCGAAAAAAAGCAAGAAGCGCAAATTGAAAGTAAGTGAAGCGAGAACCGTTTTAACAAATGAAGAAGCGGCAAAATTGATTGATATGGATGAGGTCACTTCCGATGCAGTATACGGGGCTGAGCAAAATGGGATTATCTTTATTGATGAAATAGACAAAATTGCAAGTAAGCAATCTGGAAGTTCATCAGCGGATGTATCAAGAGAGGGTGTCCAAAGGGATATCCTGCCAATTGTTGAAGGTTCGACAGTAGTGACTAAATATGGGTCAGTTAAAACGGATCATGTCCTATTTATTGCTGCAGGGGCCTTTCATATGGCTAAGCCATCCGACCTAATCCCTGAATTACAAGGGAGATTCCCGATTCGTGTTGAATTGAACAAACTGACTGTAGACGACTTTGTACGGATTCTTCATGAACCGGATAACGCCTTGTTAAAACAATATGTTGCTTTATTAGAAACTGAAGGTATAGAAATTGAATTTTCTGACGATGCTGTTCGTAAGATAGCTGAAGTGGCCTTCGAAGTAAATCAAAACACTGACAATATTGGTGCAAGAAGACTTCATACCATTTTGGAACGGTTGCTTGAAGACTTATCGTTTGAAGCTCCGGAAATAACGATGGAGAAGATTACAATTACTCCCCAATATGTCGAAGGTAAGCTTGGTTCTATCGCCCGGAACAAAGATTTAAGCCAGTTTATCCTTTAATTAAGAAACAATTTGGCAATGATTTGCCTACGCAATGAACATAAAATTACGGAAATACAACTTCATAGTTATTGTGAACCATGGTATTTTTAGGAGGAACAAATCAAATGAACTTATTAGCAAAAACAAGAAAAATCAATGCAATGCTCCAAAAAGCAGCAGGTAAAGCAGTTAACTTCAAGGAAATGGCTGAAAGTTTAAGTGAAGTTATCGAAGCGAATGTATTCGTCGTCAGCCGCCGCGGGAAATTACTTGGCATAGCGGTGAGCCAGCAAATTGAAAACGAACGCATGTACAAAATGTTGGAAGATAAACAATTCCCTGAAGAGTACACAAAAAACCTTTTCAATATTCCTGAAACCTCTTCGAACCTTGATATCGAAAGCGAATATACTGCTTTCCCAGTCGAAAATAAAGAGCTTTTCGCAACTGGATTAACAACGATCGTACCGATTATGGGTGGGGGAGAACGTTTAGGAACATTAGTACTTGCCCGATTACAAGAAAAATTTCACGATGATGATTTAATTTTGGCTGAATATGGTGCGACTGTAGTCGGTATGGAAATCCTGCGTGAAAAATCAGAAGAGATAGAAGAAGAAGCTCGTAGTAAAGCTGTCGTTCAAATGGCGATATCCTCGTTATCTTACAGTGAATTGGAAGCAATTGAGCACATCTTTGAGGAGCTTAAAGGTAATGAAGGTCTGCTTGTAGCATCCAAAATTGCAGACCGTGTCGGTATCACGCGTTCCGTTATCGTAAATGCACTAAGGAAACTGGAAAGTGCAGGAGTCATTGAATCACGCTCTCTTGGAATGAAAGGTACTTATATCAAAGTATTGAACGATAAATTCCTACTTGAATTAGAGAAGCTTAAAAATAATTAACATACTAAAAAGGCAGTCCTTAAAAAGGGCTGCCTTTTTTTGTGATATTTGGATCTGTTGCTGTTCTGGGACTAACAGGCTAACGCAGGTGAATGGCAGGTGTAGAAAGGAAAAAAGGTATTAAGGATTAAATGGAAATGTGAATATAGGCATGTTTTCTATTAGAAGCAGTAAAGATAGTTAAATATTTCTTGAAAGGGTAATTATATTATTATAACTGTCGATATGATGGAAATGAATGATGATGTACTTTTTGATTTTAAAAATACTATGGATAACGGGGTACAGTCAGTTGGGGATTTTGTCGAATGGATCGGTACGTTAAAAAAACCGCTTTTTTTCAAAAAAAGAAAAAATGCAGTAATCATTTATTTTTCTTAAGAATCCTTTATTTAAAAGGGTTAAATCAACTAAAATGAAAAAAATAATTTAAAGTAAAATTGAAAATTAGTTCTAAAGTATCAGGTATATAGATTTGTTTTTCGATATGATATATAAGCTAATAGAAGTAAAATTTGGTTAATATGTAGAATATCATAATAAAATGTAATATAACGTCATATTAACCCTGTAATTTTACTAATAAAAACGACAAATTTGAGCAATTTGTGACAATTTTCGACGATAATAGGTCTAAAGTCTATGTATTGTTTATGGACATAGTTATAATGTTTCTTTAAAATTAAAACGTAAATGCGCTGGGTTAATTTATTGATAAAGTAATTATTTGTTAATTATAGAAAGAGGTGATCGATGTGGAATTATTTTCGAATACTTTTCAATCGCTTGAAAATGCCCTTGATTATTCTAATGCCAAACAAAAAGTCATTTCACAGAACATAGCCAATTCGGATACGCCTAATTATAAAGCTAAAGAAGTCGACAAAACACAATCCTTTAAGGGAGAACTGGAATCTTCCCTGGAGTCATATCGTACCGATGAACGACATTTCACCTTCAAATCAGAGGGGAGTAATGCTTCTAACATCGTGACGCAGAAAAAAAATGTCCGATATAACAATAATGGCAATAGCGTGGACGTTGATAAGGAAATGACGGATCTTGCTGCCAACCAGATTTATTATAATGCAGTAACCGACAGGCTTTCAGGTAAGTTTCAATCATTGCAGAATGTAATTAGAGGAGGTAAGTGATGGGAATCTTCCAAAGTATAAACATGACCGGATCTAGCCTGACGAGTCAAAGGGTAAGGATGGATGTAATCTCAGCTAATATGGCTAATGCCGATACTACCAGGGCGGAATATGACGCCGAATCAAAAACATGGAAGCCATATACAAGAAAATCAGTTGTGCTGCAAAGTAAGGAAAACGGTTTTTCGAGTTTCTTAAACGCAGCATCAGGAAAAACGAGCGAGGTAGGGAATGGAGTGAAGGTGACTGGAATAGTAAAAGATAAAACACCTTTTGAACTGGATTACAATCCTGAACATCCTGATGCCAATGAAGATGGTTATGTTGAAATGCCAAATGTCGACCCACTTCGGGAAATGGTTGATTTAATGAGTGTCACACGCTCATACGAAGCAAATGTGACAGTTTTAAATGCATCAAAGGGAATGATGATGAAAGCTTTGGAAATCGGGAAATGAAAGTTTGAAAGGGGATTGTTGATATGGAGGGGATTTCTCTTTCAGCAGTGAACAATGCAAGTAATGTTCTGAAAAAAGAGCAAAACAATACTAATACACCATACGAATCGCAGCAAGATTTTGCGTCGGTATTAAAAGAATCAATGAATAAAGTTAACGAAACACAAGTGGCATCTGATGATCTTACAACCAAATTGGTTAATGGGGAGAATGTTGAGCTTCATTCGGTGATGATAGCTTCACAAAAAGCCAGTGTTACCATGCAGGCTACATTAGAGGTTCGGAATAAGGTTGTGGAAGCCTACCAGGAAATGATGAGAATGAGTATATAGCATTCATTTTTTAACCTCATTATATAGAGAAAAATGACCAGGGGGAAAAGAAGTCCCCCAATCATAAATTCATAGACTGACCGGGGGATTTAAATGAATGAAGTACTAGTGAACTATAAAAACAAAATAACTGCTTACTGGACGAGCCGCAGTAAAAAACAAAAATTCATGATGATTGGTTCAGCGGCATTAATTATCATCATCATTACGGCAGTTTCAATTTTAACCACGCGTACGACGCTGGTGCCCTTATATTCCAACTTAACTCCTTCGGAAACGGGGAGCATTAAAGAAAATTTAGACAGTCAAGGGATTATGAATGAAGTTTCTGAAAATGGGACGACCATAAAAGTTCCAGAAGAAAAACTGGATTCACTCAAAGTGGAACTGGCAGCTGAAGGAATTCCGGAATCAGGCAGTATCGACTATTCCTTTTTTAGTCAAAGTGCCGGTATCGGAATGACTGAAAATGAATTCAATGTCATTAAACTGGACTCAATGCAAACGGAATTGGCAAGTTTAATAAAAAAGATTGATGGGGTAGAAGATGCCAGTGTTATGATCACCCTTCCTGATAAAGGAGTTTTTGTCAGTGATTCAGCTGGGGAAGCGTCAGCATCCATTGTATTGAATACGAAACCCGGTTATAAATTTGAAGAAAGTCAAATCAATTCCCTTTATCATCTGGTCTCAAAAAGTGTTCCGAATCTCCCTACAGATAATATCGTCATTATGAACCAAGAGTTTGAGTACTTCGATTATGAAAATGAAAATTCTTCTTTCGCATCCGCATTTGCTACCCAAAACGAAATAAAAAAAGAAATAGAACGCGATATTCAAAGACAGGTACAAAATATGCTTGGAACGATAATGGGGAGAGACAAAGTGGTTGTTTCAGTCACGACAGACATTGATTTCACTCAAGAAAATCGGGAAGAGAATTTAGTGGAACCGGTCGATGAAGAAAATATGGCTGGAATTGAGATTTCTGCGCAAAGGATCAACGAATCGTATAGCGGGGACGCAGCAGGTGCAGGAGGCGTTCCGCAAAGTGAGGATTCCTCAGATTCATTGGGATCGAGTTATATTGAAGGCACAAACGGATCCGGTGATTATGAAAAAGTGGATGAAACGATAAATAGTGAAGTGAATCGAATCAAGAAAGAAATAGTCGAAAGCCCATATAAAGTCAAAGATTTAGGTATTCAGGTCATGGTCGAACCGCCCACAGCTGACGAACCAAATTCTTTATCTCAACAGAGTATGGATGATATTACACAAATCCTTGGTACGATAATCCGCACGACAATCGAGAAAAAAGCTGAAGGGGAAGAGCTGACGGACGAGGAGCTTAATAATAAAATTGCGATTTCCGTTCAGCCGTTTAATGGAAAAATGAAGTTGCAAAAAGATGAAACGAAACCTTCGTTACCAATATGGGCATACATAGTCGGCGGAGTGCTAATACTTGCCATTATCATTCTCTTAATCTTATTCCTCCGTTCCAGAAAGCAAGCTGAAATGGAAGAGGAGTACGTGGTTGAAGAGGAAGAAGTCGTATTCGATGTTCCGGATCTGAACAAAGAGAAGGAAACAGAAGCATCTTTAAAAAGAAAACAACTGGAGAAGCTGGCAAAAGAAAAGCCGGATGAATTTGCAAAATTATTAAGAAGCTGGATAGCAGAAGACTAGGAGGCTTAAGAAAATGACAGATAGAAAAAAAAAAGCCGGATTGACTGGCAAACAGAAAGCTGCCATCCTCCTTATTTCCTTAGGCCCGGATGTTTCTGCGTCCGTTTATAAGCATCTTTCCGAAGAGGAAATTGAGAGATTGACACTTGAAATTTCGGGAGTGAGGAAAGTGGACTCCCAAGATAAAGAGGAAATTCTGGAAGAATTCCATAATATTGCTTTAGCACAGGATTACATCTCCCAGGGAGGGATAGGATATGCCAAACAGGTACTTGAAAAGGCATTAGGGACTGACCAGGCAACCGCCATCATTAACCGTTTAACATCTTCCTTGCAGGTTCGTCCATTCGACTTTGCTCGAAAGGCAGATCCTGGACAGATCTTGAATTTCATTCAGAACGAGCATCCGCAGACCATTGCATTGATCTTGTCCTATCTTGATCCCACACAGGCTGGACAAATATTGTCAGAGCTTCCGCAAGAGGTGCAGGCCGATATTGCAAGAAGGATTGCTTTAATGGATAGCACTTCTCCGGAAATCATCAATGAAGTGGAGCAAATACTCGAAAGAAAACTTTCAGCGACTGTAACCCAAGATTATACACAGACTGGTGGAGTGGAAGCCGTTGTAGATGTGTTGAATGGTGTTGATCGCTCAACGGAAAGAACGATCTTGGATGCACTTGAAATCCAAGATCCGGAGCTTGCTGAGGAAATAAAGAAACGAATGTTTGTTTTTGAGGATATCGTGACCCTTGATGGCAGAGCGATTCAGCGTGTTGTCAGGGAATCCGATAACGAAGATCTTAAGCTATCGCTTAAAGTGGCTAGTGATGAAGTGAAGGAAATCGTTTTCCGAAACATGTCAAAACGTATGGTTGAAACGTTCCAGGAAGAAATGGAATATATGGGGCCGGTACGTTTGCGTGATGTAGAAGAAGCGCAATCAAGAATTGTTGCCGTCATTCGCCGACTGGAGGAAACTGGAGACATCGTGATTGCCCGCGGCGGAGGGGATGATATCATTGTCTAGGATTATCAAATCCCAGCAGGCTAACCAGGAGAAAAGCAAAAAGATAGCGATAAAAGTTCGCCCTTTTGACTTTCTTCAAAATGATGATGCAGATGAGCGAAAAAAACTTCATTATATTCAATCTGATGAATTTCTCAAAGATGCCAAACAGGAAGCGGAAACGTTATTGCTCGATGCTAAGCAAAAAGCCCAAGCGATTGCTGCTGAAATCCAGCAAGACCGAGAACAATGGGAGAATCAAGAAAAAGCAATGTTTATCGAACAAGCTCAAAAAGAAGGGTATCAGCAGGGAGTCGAAGATGGGATCCAAAAGGGTTATAGCGAGATTGCCGCGGAAATAGCTTTCGCAAAAGAAGTGGTGGAGTCCTCTAAAAAAGATTATCGGCACCATATCGAATCATCTGAAACCGTTATTTTAAATCTTGCCCTGAAGGTGGCAGAGAAAATTATCGGGCAACAGCTTGAAAGAGATGAAGAGTCTTTTTTATCCATAGTCAAAAGAGCCATCAAAGAAGGGAGGGATTGCCGTGAAGTGCAATTGCATATCCATCCGATCCGATATCAATCGATTCTTTCTCATAAAGATGAGTTGATGGCAATCTTTCCGAAAGATACTGAGCTGTATATCTTTCCGGATGATGAGCTTGAAGAAAGCAGCTGTATCATCGAATCCGATAACGGAAGGATGGATGCGAGTGTCGACAGTCAGCTGCAGGAAATAAAAGTGAAACTAACTGAATTGCTGGAAGGGGAATAAAGATGAAAACTAGAGACCTATTGCCCTTGGTTGATGAAGTTGATCCATTCAAACATTATGGACGGGTCAAACGTGTCGTGGGGTTAATGATAGAATCTCAAGGCCCTGAAAGCTCTGTAGGTGATGTTTGTTATATCCATACAGGCAAACAAAAAAAGAAAAATCGAATCTTAGCCGAAGTGGTCGGTTTCCGTGATGAAATGGTTATTTTAATGCCATTTACAGCAGTTAGTGATATTGCTCCAGGCTGTATCGTGGAAGGAAGCGGACGGAGTCTTGAGATAAAGGTGGGAAGTGGGCTTATTGGCAAAGTAGTCGATCCATTGGGACATCCCATTGATGACTCACTTCTTCCAAAAGGTCTGGCGACAATTTCTGTGGATCAAGATCCGCCGAATCCGATGAAACGACCTCCCATTAATGAACCGATAGATGTAGGAGTCCGGGTAATTGATAGTTTATTAACAGTTGGAAAAGGACAACGTGTTGGTATCTTTGCAGGAAGCGGCGTCGGGAAAAGCACGTTGCTTGGTATGGTAGCAAGGAATACGACGGCTGACTTAAACGTAATCGGTCTTATTGGAGAACGTGGCCGTGAAGTTCGTGAATTCATTGAGAAAGATCTTGGACCGGAAGGACTGGCACGATCAATCGTTGTAGTGGCGACATCTGATCAGCCAGCGTTGATGAGGATAAAGGGTGCTTTGACGGCAACTGCCATCGCGGAATATTTTCGTGATAAGGGATTGAATGTGATGCTGATGATGGATTCGGTCACGAGGGTTGCGATGGCCCAGAGGGAAATTGGACTTGCCATCGGGGAACCGCCGACGACAAAAGGGTATACCCCCTCCGTTTTCGCCATCCTGCCAAGGTTACTCGAAAGAACGGGTACAAATCAGCTCGGTACCATTACAGCTTTTTATACGGTACTCGTCGACGGTGATGATATGAATGAACCGATTGCTGATGCTGTCAGGGGAATTTTGGATGGTCACTTCATACTGGACCGAAACTTAGCCAATAAAGGACAGTTTCCAGCGCTCAATGTATTAAAGAGCATTAGTCGTGTAATGAATAATATAGTTGGTGACAAGCATAAAAACGCCGCGGAAAAATTACGGGCAAGTTTATCAATCTATATGGAGTCGGAAGATTTGATTAATATAGGAGCTTATAAGAAGGGTTCTTCCAGACAAATTGATAACTCGATTACACGCTATCCGGAAATCATTTCATTTTTAAAGCAAGGAACCCATGAAAAAGCTACCAAAGATAATAGTATCAATACCCTTGTCGAATTGATGGAGAAAGGTGATTAATAATGATTTATCAATATAAATTCGAGAAGATCCTGACCATCAAAGAAAAAGAAAAAAACGATGCACTAGCTAAATATAATGCTGCTTTAAAAAAATTTGAAGAAGTGGCAGAAAAGTTATATAAGCTTTTAAAGAAAAAAGAAGAGTTGCTTGAGTTTCAACAGGAAAAGCTGCGAAATGGATTATCCATACAGGAAATTCGTCATCATCAGTTATTTATGGACAACTTGGAAAAACTCTTAAACCACTGTCAACAGGAAGTCATTGAAGCGCGATACAAGATGAATATTCAACGGGATATATTAATGGAAAGAAATATCGAGGTTAAAAAGTACGAGAAAATGAAAGAAAATGATTTTCTTAAATTCCTCGATGTCATTAAGGAAGCTGAGAACAAACAAATGGATGAAATATCAATCCGGCAATTCTTAAGCAAAGGCGTAAGGTGATGGAATGCGTAAAAAAAGTGAATCTAATGGATTGGAAGAATTGGAAGAAAGCAAGATAAGTAAGTTTCAATGGTTTCTTGTCATCTTCATTCCATTAATCTTTGCGGTAACTGTAGCGTTGATCGTTTTTACAGTTGCAGGGGTGAATGTAATGGAAAAGGCAAAGGATATGTCTGCGAAAATACCCTTCATTGAATCGGATCAAAAGGATGAAGAGAAAGATAAACCAGCCAAGAGTGATGAGAAAGTTTCCATGAAGATCGATAAATTAGAAACCGAGATTGAAAACAAGGAAAAAGAGATAGACAAGCTTGAGAGCATCATCGATACACGCGACAAGGCCATTGAAAAGGCAGAAGCAGAAAAACAGCAGCTTCAAACAGAAATGAATCAACTTAAAGATAGTCAGAATAATAGTAAACAAGCGTTCAAGGATATAATTCGTACTTATGAAACCATGGCTCCCAAGAAGGCTGCACCTATCATTACCGAAATGAATGATGAAGATGCATTGGAGATTCTCTCAAGTATGAAAGCAGCCACTTTAGCTAAGGTTTTGGAGCAAATGACAACGGCTGATGCTGCAAGGTTAACGAAGAAACTAACGGAACAAAGTCCTTAAGTGGAAAGAGTTAGGAGGTGAATATATGAATTCTGCCATTAATTCTTTACTTCCCTTGGCATCATTAAGTCTAAAGGTACCAATTAAGCCAAATCAGCAAACTAATTCAAGGTTTGGATCAGTCCTTCAATCAGCGATAGTGGCAGAACCTCCCATTCCATCGGATATAGGCGGCAACCCTGAAGGACGAATGTCTAAAATAAACGATTTGCTTGGTTTTTTGAAGCTTGAAAGGTTAAGTGATAAAGGGGAAGAGAGTCCAGCCGTTGACCCTTCAGTAAACAAACAAGACAGCAACCTTATTTTACAGGCCCTAAAAAATATAGTTGGAAATGATGAGGGTGCGCTTGATGATTTCTTTGCGAGCATCGAGGAACTGGATTTAGAACAAGAAGGTGATGACTTCAGCCTGAATCCACAAAGTTTGTTATCAGCCAATGTGATGGAACTGTATACCACCCTGAAAAAAATTACTTTATTGAGCGAAGAAGAATGGCATGACCTACCATTATCTGGTGTGGTGAATCTCTTGAAATTGGTGAAAGTTCAAGATCTTCTCTCGGAGAATAAGCACATGACACAAGATGAAGCGGCCATGCAGAAACAAATGAAACACCTGCTTGAAGGAATAACGGGGAAGCTGGAGAAATGGCTGTCCATTCAACCAAAATCAAAAACAGAACCTGACCAATCCAACACTTTGGAGACAGGGCAAACTAAAGCAATAGAAACATTTAAAAGCGCATTCCCTCATTCATCTGGGAGTGACAAGGTAAATAAAGACGGAGCAGTCGCTAGCAGTGTGACTTTGCAAAGCCTGGATAGCGGTAAACATCAAGGGTCTGGTATGCCTTTTTTCATGACAAAGCTGGAGCAATTCGTCTTGGCAGCTCCCAAAGTTGAGCAAACTGCCAGCCAAGGAGAGTTCGTTAAGCAATTTGAAAATATTCTAAGTAAGGCAAACTTTAGCGTAAATAACGGTGTAAATAAACTGTTGATCAGATTGAATCCTGAACATTTAGGGTCCCTAAGAATCGAGCTGATTCAAAAGGATGGTATGCTTTCAGCCAAGATTCTGGCTACTACTGCACAGGCCAAAGATATGCTGGAGAATCAGATTCATGGTTTAAAACAAGCATTTAGCGGACAAAACATTCAAATTGAAAGAATTGAAATATCACAGACCTTCAATGCTTTTAACTCTGAGAAATTCAGCCAGAAAGATGCGGATGAACATAATGAACAACAGGAGAGTAAGGAAGAAAGCAATGATGAGACGGAAAGCGAATTTACGGGATCCCTTGCCGATGCTTTGTTAAATCTGGAAGTGTAGGTGAAAAAATGACGACCATCGATACGTCACTATTATTATCAAAATCTCAAACTGAAAACAGAAAAACCGGGGATGCATTGGGAAAAGATGATTTCTTGAAATTGCTGCTTACCCAGCTTCAAAACCAAGATCCGTCAAGCCCGATGGACAATACGGAATTCATCGCCCAAATGGCCACTTTTTCTTCTCTGGAACAGATGATGAATATGGGAGCCCAAATGGAAGAAATAATCGGGATCAATCAACAAAATAGTTTAATGAACTATAACTCTTTTGTCGGAAAGGAAGTCACTTGGCATAAACTGGATGAAGGCGATGATGACCTTACGATAGAAGAAGGAACAGGCATGGTTAAATCGATCCAATATAAGGGTGATGGCGTTTATTTTCTTTTAGAAGATGGCACAAAGCTTGAACCCGCAAATATCTCGGCAATGAAACAAACAAGTTCCACGTCGAATAGCTTGACGGCGGCAAGTGAATTAATAGGCAAGCGCGTTTCCTGGATGGATGAAAAAAATGGAGAGACATCAGCTGTAGTAATCTCGGTATCCATGAGTAATGGCAAACTGCAAATTGAAGTGGATGATGAAAACAAAACCAAGTTATCATCAGAGCAATTGATAAAAATCGCTGAAGCTTAAGGGGCGGGAATATGAATAAACTTGGTTTTCAAGCAAATTCCTCTCAGCTGATGGCACAAAGAAAATTGCCGTTAAGGCAAAGGCGGATGATCCAGCAAGGCTTCCAACAGCATTTTCAAGCTGCTGTCTGCACAAAATCAAAAATTGACCATCAGTAAACATGCTCAATTTCGGATGAGTCAAAGGAGAAATAGCGTCATAAACCTGGGACAAATAGCTCTTAAAGCCAATGAGGCCAAAAAAATGGGTGTAAACGAATCTCTTATCATTACAAAGAATGCGGCACTGATAGTAAGCCCGAAAAACAATATGGTCATCACAGTCATGAACAGGGAAGAAGCAACATCACAAAACCTTCACGAACATCAACGGAACCATAATTTTAGATAAATAGGCTGGACCTGAAAGAGGAAGCCTGGACTGTGGAATGACGGAAGCAGTCTATATATGAAAGGGGAGCTTTACCATGCTTCGTTCAATGTATTCGGGAATAAGCGGATTAAAAAACTTACAAACAAAATTGGATGTTATCGGTAATAACGTCGCCAATGTCAATACATATGGTTTCAAAAAAAGCCGTGTGACATTCAGTGATGCAATGAACCAAACGGTATCTGGTGCAAGTGCAGCAACAGCCAATAAAGGAGGAACCAATTCTAAACAAATTGGATTGGGCTCCACGATTGCTACAATTGATACGATCCATACACAGTCAAGCCTGCAAACCACCGGCCGCGATCTTGATTTAGGAATATCCGGTGATGGCTATTTCGTCGTCAAGCAAGGGGATTCTCTTTCATATACACGCGCAGGAAACTTTTATCTGGATGATAATGGTACCCTTGTCAACGCGAATGGTTTGAAAGTGCAGGCTTACAAGGTTGATGAAAACGGGAAACGATCAAAAACGATTGGCGATGTTGCTGTTAACGTCAATGCGATTTTACCTGCCATTACCACCACTAAAATATCAGTAAGTGGAAATCTAGCTGCTGACGCAATTGATGGTACCGTATTTAGCCAGCAAATGAAAGTTGTGGATGACAAGGGTAAAGAACAAACGGCAACTATCTTTTTCCAAAAAAACGGTGATGATAAATGGGAGGTTTTTGATGAAGAACCTGCTCCTTTGGGGGATACATCAGCTACTAAACCAAAACCGTTCACTACGATAAATTTCGACGCTAATGGTCAGATAGTGGCAGCTGATAAAACCCAGGCAGGTCAAACCATAAACATTTCAAGCGGCAAAGAGGATGACTCGGATACTGCAGTCGATGAAAGCGTACAAAAAGTTAATTTGGATTTTGATTTCTCGAATCTTATTCAAGTTAAAGGTTCCACCACTGCTCTTGTAAATCCGAATGGTAATAAAGAAGGTAAACTGGAAAGTTTTAATATTGGTTCATCAGGTGAAATAAATGGCGTTTATTCCAACGGTCTGATCACTACCTTAGGCCAACTTGCCGTCGCCAAGTTTTCCAATGCATCTGGCTTGACGAAAACCGGTGGCAATACTTTTCAGGAATCAATAAATTCAGGTACTGCAAATATCAATATCGCAGGTGAGGGGCGCGGTGTGATTGCATCAGGTTCTTTGGAAATGTCCAATGTGGATTTATCCGAAGAGTTTACTGAAATGATCGTTGCTCAACGTGGTTTCCAGTCAAATTCGAGGATCATCACGACGTCGGATGAAATTCTACAGGAATTGGTTAACTTAAAACGATAGGTTAAGGGAGGGAGGAGCCAGGTGTTTTTGCCCTAGCTCCTAAATATCATTATCAAAGTCACAAGGCTAAATGGAAAATGCTTTTATATCAATGCATTGTACATAGACACAGTCGAGTCATTGCCAGATACGACCATTACCTTTTCAAATGGTAAGAAAATCGTTGTGCTAGAGAAGGAAGAGGAACTGGTTGAAGGTATTATACAATTTTATCGTACTGTTAATATTCTCGGTTTTCGTAAGGATGTGGAGGAAAGTTCATGAAAAAAAATCTATTGACCATTATGTTGATTATACTCGTGGCTATAACGCTTGTTGGTGTCATAGCGGTCGTAGTTGTGACAAAGTTATCTGAGACCACATCTGCCGAAGATAAACCTAGCATTGACGAAATTATCAAATCATCAGTTGAGATTCCTGAAATTACTACGAATCTTGCCGGCAATGATTATATCAAAATCTCATTTACGGTCCAAACAGAAAATAAAAAAGCAAAAGAAGAGTTGGAAAAAAGAAATTTTCAAGTGAAAAATATCATCATTACCGAACTATCAGAAATGAAAGCGGAAGAGTTAACCGGTAAAAAAGGCAAGGAAAAGCTTCAAGAAGCGTTAAAGATTAGAATGAATGAATTAATGGAAGAAGGAAAAGTTGAAAAGGTTTATATAACCTCCTCGATTCTGCAATAAGAACATCCTTGCTTCATTAAATTAAGAAGGAGAAGCTTTGGAGGTGAGTGTTAATGTCCGGGGAAATATTATCGCAAAATGAAATCGATGCTTTGTTATCGGCCATTTCCACAGGTGAAATGGATGCAGATGATTTAAAAAAAGAAGAAGTAGAAAAAAGAGTGAAAGTATACGACTTTAAAAGGGCGCTTCGGTTTTCTAAGGATCAAATCCGGAGTTTGACCAGGATACACGAGAACTTTGCAAGGCTGCTGACCACATACTTTTCTGCTCAGCTTAGAACATATGTCCAAATATCCGTTGCTTCGGCAGATCAAATACCTTACGAAGAGTTTATCCGATCGATTCCTAAAATGACCATCATGAATGTTTTTGAGGTGCCGCCCTTGGATGGCCGGATCATTCTTGAGGTCAACCCGAATATCGCTTATTCCATGATGGATCGCGTTTTGGGCGGGCGGGGCATAAGCGAGAATAAGGTGGATAGTTTAACGGAAATAGAAACGAAGATCATGTCGAATTTATTCGAGAAAGCTTTTGAAAATTTACAGGAGGCTTGGGGAACGATTGTTGAAATCGAGCCGGTGATGACAGAGTTCGAGGTGAATCCACAATTTTTACAACTGGTTTCACCCAACGATACTGTTGTGGTCATTTCCTTGAATACACAAATCGGCGAAACGAGTGGAATGATTAATGTTTGCATTCCTCACGTCGTATTGGAACCGATCATACCAAAGTTATCCGCTCATTATTGGATGGAAAATTCCCAAAAGGAAAAAATCCCGGAGGAAATCATGATTTTGGAAAAGCGTATCCGAAACGCAGATCTTCCCATTATTTCCGAACTTGGTTCCACGGACATCACCATCGAGGACTTTTTGCTGCTTGATGTTGGCGATGTCATCGATTTAAATAAGGCAATCGATGAACCTTTGACGATTACCATTGGAGGGATTCCAAAATACAGCGGGCAGCCAGGAAAAGTAGGAAAAAAACATGCTATCCAGATTCTTGATATTTTGAAAGGGGGAGACGAGGATGGTAAGTGATGGAATGCTTTCGCAAGACGAGATAGATGCCCTTTTAAAAGGTACAAGTGATATAGAAGATGAGGTGTTCCCTCTCTCGATTGACGATTATTTATCGATGATGGAACTCGACGCCCTCGGTGAAATCGGTAATATCTCCTTCGGAAGTTCGGCCACTGCCCTATCCACTTTGTTGAATCAGAAAGTGGATATCACCACTCCGACGGTTACATTGATTGAAAGGGGACAGATCGCGGAAGAATTCCCGCATCCGTATGTAGCGATACAAGTGCAATATACAGAAGGTTTTTCAGGTATAAATATGCTGGTCATCAAGCAGAGCGATGCTGCTATCATTGCGGATTTGATGCTTGGGGGAGATGGGGAGAATCCTTCAGACCTGCTTGGGGAAATTCAATTGAGTGCTGTTCAGGAAGCCATGAACCAAATGATGGGTTCTGCTGCGACTTCCATGTCGACCATTTTCAGTAAAAAAGTGGATATTTCTCCACCTAGCATAGATTTACTTAACTTTTTAAATGGTGAAGGTGAAAATGCGATACCGGACGAGGATTTATTTGCAAAAATCTCATTCCGTCTCCGTGTCGGCAGCTTAATTGATTCCAGTATCATGCAATTGCTGCCGTTAGAGTTTGCTAAAGGGTTAGTTTCCGAATTATTAAATGGAACGGGCGAAAGCGATCCTGCCGAGATGAAAACGCCAAAAGTACTAAGTGAACCAGTAACAAACATTCCAACTCAGGAGCGGGCACCATTACAGGACAGCCGGTCTGATCGATCGGCAAAAGAAACTTATGGACAAGGCGATCACCAAACCCAACCTATGAACCAAATACCGAATGTACCACAACATTTTGGTGTTTCATCCGTACCAACAGGACAGCCGGTAAATGTTCAGCCTGCCAGTTTCACCAGTTTTCAGCCTTATCAGCTTCAGGAGTCTGAAACGAAAAATCTCAGCATGCTGATGGATATCCCTTTGCAGGTAACTGTGGAGCTTGGAAGAACGAAACGCTCCGTCAAGGATATTTTGGAGCTGTCCTCCGGATCGATCATCGAATTGGATAAATTAGCGGGAGAGCCAGTGGATATCCTGGTAAACAGCCGCTTGATAGCAAAAGGCGAGGTAGTGGTTATTGATGAAAACTTTGGAGTGCGTGTTACGGATATCATGAGTCAGAGTGACCGATTAAATAAAATAAGATAATTTGGGGGACGAAAATTATGGCTAATAGAATTTTAATTGTTGACGATGCAGCATTTATGAGAATGATGATTAAGGATATCCTTTCAAAAAATGGCTTTGAAATAGTCGGGGAAGCAGCAGATGGCGCCCAAGCGGTGGAAAAATATAAAGAAACTCATCCGGATCTTGTAACGATGGATATTACCATGCCTGAAATGGATGGAATTACAGCATTAAAGGAAATTAAAAAGGTAAATCCTCATGCTAAGGTCATCATGTGTTCAGCGATGGGACAGCAAGCAATGGTCATTGATGCAATCCAGGCGGGTGCAAAGGACTTTATCGTGAAGCCATTCCAGGCAGACCGTGTTTTGGAAGCCATAAATAAAGCATTAAGTTAAGAGGGTGTTTTCATATTGTTTTTAATTAAAAAATGGCTTCAGGTCTCACTGATGATAGCAGTATTCTTCTCTGGGGCGATACAGGCCCATGCGGAAGATCTTGAAAAAACAGTGAAGGATGTTTATGAACAGCCAGATGATTTAAAGGTGGATAAAGGTGAATCAAAAGGCTCGAAATCTACCAAACAGACAACGAATCCTGACAAAGTGGGGATAACCGTTTGGGAGTTTCTGAGGATGATATTTGCTACTATTTTTGTAGTGGCCCTTCTATATATCCTATTAAAGTTCATCAATAAAAAAAGTAAATCGTATCAAAAGGCAAATTCAGTGGAGAATTTAGGCGGTACGGGCCTTGGCGCAAATCGTTCTGTCCAGCTTGTTAAAGTCGGCGGGAGAATATTGGTGATCGGGGTCGGTGAAAATATTCAGCTCTTGAAAGAAATAGATGATCCAGAGGAATATGAACAGCTTTTGAAAGATCACAACGATAAGATCGATCAAATGATCCAGCCAGGGGAACTTGCAATGAAGTTAAAAAATAATTGGTTGAAGAAAAGCGGATCCGAAACCGCCAGTTTCTCTGCAGAGTTCAAAAATCAACTTGATCAATTGTCTGCTAGCAGGAAAAAGCTGTTAAAGGAGCTTGATAGGAAAGGAAGAGACAATGAATGAATGAGTTCATGGAGTTTTTTAATAACAGTGATCCCACTAATGTCTCTACTTCCGTCAAACTTGTTCTACTGATGACTGTCTTATCGCTGGCTCCAAGCATATTGATCCTGATGACCTGTTTTACTAGAATCATCATTGTCCTGAGCTTTGTGAGAACATCGCTAGCTACACAGCAGATGCCGCCGAATCAGGTGTTGATCGGCCTGGCACTTTTCATGACATTTTTCATAATGGCACCGACTTTTCAGGAAGTGAATGAAAAGGCATTAACCCCGTTGTTTAATGAAGAGATAGATTTAGAAGAAGCATATGTACAGGCCTCGATACCATTTAAGGATTTCATGAGTGCCCATACAAGACAGAAGGACCTTGAGCTATTCTTGGAATATGCCAAGGTGGATAAGCCTGAAACGATACAGGACATTCCCTTGACGGCCTTTGTACCTGCTTTTGCAATCAGTGAAATCAAAACAGCTTTTCAAATAGGTTTCATGATTTTCATTCCCTTTTTGGTTATTGATATGGTCATTGCAAGTGTCCTGATGTCGATGGGGATGATGATGTTGCCGCCAGTCATGATTTCCCTGCCATTTAAAATCCTCCTTTTCATTCTTGTAGACGGATGGTATTTAGTGGTGAAGTCTTTATTACAGAGTTTTTAAGCAGGTGAGAAAAAATGAGTGCAGATTTTGTTATTGATATAGCAGAAAAAGGAATTTATATGGTATTGATTATCGCTGGCCCATTGATGGTAATCGCTCTTATTGTAGGACTATTAGTAAGCATCTTTCAGGCAACTACACAGATTCAGGAACAAACCTTGGCATTTGTTCCGAAAATCGTCGCAGTCTTATTGGGACTCATTTTATTGGCTCCATGGATGTTGAGCCACCTATTATCATATGCAAATGAAATATTCGGTAATCTGAATCGATTTGTAGGGTAGGGCATGGAGGAATTATTTCCGCACTTTCCCGCCTTTTTATTAATTGTGGTACGGGTCACTACGTTTTTCGTGGCCATGCCGATTTTTTCGTACCGTTCTATACCGGTACAACATCGGGTCGGGCTTGGAATCTTCCTTGCCTGGATCATGTACTACACCATTGATGCTCCGGTTCTGGAATTGGATGTCACATTTTATTTATTGATCATGAAGGAAGCGCTTGTTGGCCTTTTCATTGGGTTTGCAGCGTATATGATTTTATCGGCCGTTCAAATAGCTGGCGGATTGATTGATTTTCAAATGGGTTTTTCAATAGCGAATGTCATCGATCCCCAAACGGGGGCACAAAGCCCGTTGATGGGACAATATCTTTATACAATCGCTCTATTATTCCTATTGAGTACTAATGGCCATCATTTGCTTTTGGATGGGATTTTTTATAGTTATCAGTTCATCCCGATTGACCAATTATTTGTACCATTCGGAGATCATGCGCTGATAGAATACTTGGTCAAAGCTTTCAGCAAAGCTTTCATGATTGCTTTTCAAATGTCCATACCTGTGGTGGGAAGTATTTTCTTAGTGGATGTCACGTTAGGGATACTTGCCAGGACAGTTCCTCAATTAAATGTATTCGTTGTTGGGATTCCAGTGAAAATCATTGCCGGCTTAGCGGTTATCATACTGGTAATGGGGATGATGATGACGGTTGTCACCCAACTCTTCAATTTCTTGCTTTTGACGATGCGTCACCTAATGCAGTTGATTGGAGGCACTTGATATGGTGAGGTTTCAGCTGGATTTGCAGTTTTTCGCTGGTGAAAAGACCGAAAAGGCGACTCCTAAAAAACGTCAGGATTCGAAGAAAAAAGGTCAGGTGGCAAAGAGTCAGGATGTAAATACCTCTGTGAATTTAATTGCCGTGTTTTCTGTGTTATTTCTTATGGGACCGTACATGTATAATCATTTGCTCGGTCTTACGAAAGAATATCTGCAACATTTTACCTTGGCTGGATTCAGTGAGGAGAATATGCAAATTATCATGATAGAGGTTTTAAAGGAGATGGGCCTTATCCTAGGACCCGTTTTTGCAGCAGCGATAGTCGCTGGGATATTGGCTAATGTCATGCAAGTCGGGTTTCTGTTTTCGACTGAATCCATACAGTTCAAACTTGATAAATTGGATCCCATTAAAGGATTCAAACGTATTTTTTCAATGAGGGCCATTGTTGAGTTATTGAAATCCATTCTTAAAATATCATTTGTTGGTTTTGTTGCCTTTTATGTACTATGGCAGCGCATGGACGAGATTATGATTTTATCACAGATTTCTGTGGAAGAAGCGATGGCAACATTGGCGGATATTACGATTAAAGTAGGATTTTATGCTGCCGTGGCTTTATTGTTCATTGCTCTATTAGACTATTTGTATCAAAAATATGACTTTGAAAAAAACATCCGGATGTCCAAACAGGATATTAAGGATGAATATAAAAATTCCGAAGGGGACCCGCTCATCAAATCCAAGATAAAGCAAAAGCAGAGGCAGATGGCCGCTCAAAGAATGATGCAGGAAATTCCCAATGCGGATGTCGTCATCACTAACCCGACGCATTTTGCTATTGCTTTAAAATATGATGAAGAAAAAGCTGAGTCTCCGTATGTAGTGGCAAAGGGCGTTGATTTTGTTGCCCAGAAAATTAAATTCATTGCCAAAGAAAATGATGTGACCATGGTGGAAAATCGGCCTTTGGCCAGGTCTTTATATGATCAAGCTGAATTAGGCCAAGCGATACCTGAAGAGTTCTTTAAGGCGGTCGCTGAAATACTGGCCTTTGTATATAAAACCAAAGGTAAACTGTAAAGAAGTAATAGGGTAACCCGCTAGTTAGGAGAGAAAAAACATGCGAGCAAGAGATTTAGTTGTTATATCGAGCGTCATCATGATCGTTGCCATGTTGGTCATTCCATTGCCAACATGGTTGTTAAGTATTTTACTCCTTTTAAATATCTCTCTTGCGCTGCTGGTTCTATTGACTACGATGAATATGAAAGAACCTCTCGAATTTTCAATCTTTCCTTCCTTGCTCCTTTTACTGACATTGTTCAGGTTGGGGTTGAATGTTTCGACGACTCGTGCCATTTTGACCTATGGTGATGCTGGGGGAGTTGTAGAAACCTTTGGGTCGTTTGTAGTCGGCGGTAACGTGCTTGTAGGATTAGTTGTATTCATCATTTTGGTCATCATCAATTTCATCGTCATCACGAAAGGTTCCGAACGGGTCTCGGAGGTAGCGGCAAGGTTTACGCTGGATGCGATGCCAGGGAAACAGATGGCCATCGATGCAGATTTAAATGCTGGGATGATCTCCGAAAACGAAGCACGTGCCAGAAGGGAAAAAATTAGTAACGAAGCAGACTTTTATGGATCCATGGATGGGGCTAGTAAGTTTGTTAAAGGGGACGCCATAGCGGGCATCATCATTGTCATCATTAACTTGATTTTCGGTATGATCATTGGTGTCATGCAATTGGACATGAGCTTTGGAGAAGCAGCCGTCCATTTTTCCATGTTATCGGTTGGTGACGGAATCGTGAGTCAGGTACCAGCTTTATTGATTTCTACAGCTACGGGAATTGTCGTAACCCGGGCAGCCTCGAATGGAAACCTCGGAGCGGATATTGTTGAACAGTTATTTCAATTTCCCAAAATGCTTTACCTAACAGCAGCAACCATTTTCCTTTTAGGGTTATTCACTCCCATTTCCGACTTGTTCACCATTCCGATCGCTGCTTTATTAGTCGTTGGAGGGTATACAATTTCAAGGATACCGAAGCAGGACGAAAGAGAAATACAAGAAATGGAGGAAGTGCTGGAAACCGATGAAATGAAAAGTCCAGAAAGCGTCGTTAACCTTTTAAGTGTCGACCCGATCGAATTTGAGTTTGGATATGGATTGATTCCGCTTGCGGATGCCAATCAAGGGGGAGACCTACTGGACCGGGTCGTCATGATCCGCCGGCAGCTTGCAATTGAGTTGGGGCTCGTGATCCCTGTCGTCAGAATACGTGATAATATTCAGTTGAATCCTAATGAGTATCGGCTGAAGATTAAGGGAAGTGTCATGGCAAAGGGGGAATTGCTCCTAAATCATTTCTTGGCCATGAGTCCAGGGATGGAAGATGATTCAATAGAAGGAATCGATACGATAGAACCGTCTTTCGGTTTACCGGCCAAGTGGATTACGGATGATATGAAAGAACATGCCGAGATTCTGGGTTATACAGTTGTGGACCCGCCAAGTGTTGTATCCACCCACTTGACGGAAGTCATAAAGTCCAATGCGCAGGAATTATTGGGCAGGCAGGAAACGAAACAATTGATCGATCATCTTCACGAATCGGCACCTATACTAGTAGAGGAAGTCACTCCGAATCCCTTGTCTATAGGAGATGTACAAAAGGTATTGGCAAAACTATTGAAGGAAAAGGTTTCGATAAGGAATTTACCGATCATTTTCGAAACGCTTGCTGATTATGGCAAGTTATCGACTGACACAGATTTGCTTACCGAATATGTAAGGCAGAACTTAGCGAGACAAATAACAAATTCTTTTATTGCGGATGAAAATAGAATTAAAGTCATAACATTATCGGGGAAAGTTGAAAAGACCATCGCTGATGGTGTACAGCAAACTGAACATGGTAATTTTTTATCATTGGATCCAACTCTATCGCAATCCATATTGGAGGCAGTTGCAGCCAAATTGGAAGAGCTGACCCTAATGGATCACCAACCGATCCTACTCTGCTCTCCAGCAGTAAGGATGTATGCCCGGCAATTAACTGAACGTTATTTTCCTAATGTACCGATTCTTTCATACAATGAACTCGAATCGAATGTGGAAGTACAAAGTGTAGGGGTGGTGAATATCGATTGAAGGTAAAGAAATATTTGGCGCCATCAATGAACGAGGCAATGAAGCGAATAAGGACGGAACTAGGCAGTGATGCAGTAATCTTAAGTTCGAAGGCTGTATATAATGGTGGTTTCTTAGGATTATTCAAAAAGAGGAATATTGAAGTCATTGCAGCCATAGACCCTGTGTCCCAGCCTATCCAAGCCGTAACCAAGCAAAAATCGAAGAAGTTGCCATCAAAGCTGGAAATGGCAAGTCATGCCCCTGAACCTAATGAAGGGAATGGGGAAAGTGCTGACTTATTAAAAGAAATCGAAGGTTTGAAAGATATGATAAAGAGTTTGCAAATCTATTCAACTGATAAAAAATATCCGGGGAAGCTGGAGAAAATCCACGAATACCTAACCGAGCAGGAAGTGGATATATCACTTCGGTCCCAAATCATGGATGAATTGCTTGAAAAATGGTTCGTTTTTAAACAGCAATCCACTGATGAAGAGGTTCAAGTTTGGTTGGAAGAAGCCATGCTCGGGATTTTAGAAGAAGTTGGAAACGGAAAACCCGGGCTGCAAAAAAAATATATTAATATTGTTGGCCCAACAGGTGTGGGAAAGACAACGACCTTAGCAAAAGTAGCTGCGGAAACCATGTTAAAGCATGATAAAAAGGTGGCCTTCATTACGACGGATACGTACAGGATTGCTGCAATAGATCAACTTAAGACATATGCCAAGATTTTAAACGTTCCAATTGAAGTCGCTTATAACTTGGAAGACTTCAAAAGGGCTGCTGAACGCTTCTCCCATTATGATTTTGTTTTTATTGATACGGCCGGAAGGAATTTCCGTAACCCGCAATATGTCAAGGATCTTAATGAAATCATCCATTTTACAGATGAGATGGAAACCTATTTAGTATTGTCATTGACCTCTAAACAAAAGGATATGGAAGATATTTATCGACAGTTTGCTGCCATACCTATTAAACAGGTCATTTTTACAAAAGCGGACGAAACCTCCACTTTCGGGCAAATATTCAATTTTATAAATACTCATAAATTAGGAGCCGCCTATATAACAGATGGACAAAATGTGCCAGACGATATTGAAATAGCTACATCATCACAGCTATTGAAAATGGCTATTGGGGCTAATAAATATGAAAGATCAAGCTGAGAATTTACGAAAAAGATTGGAAGCCCGCCAAAATCGATCAATGGCCAAAACGATTGCCGTTTTAAGCGGGAAAGGTGGAGTGGGAAAATCAAACTTTTCCTTGAATTTTTCGATTGCCTTATCCCAAAGAGGCAAAAAAGTACTGTTGTTCGACATGGATATCGGTATGGGGAATATTGATATTTTGATTGGGGAACAATCTCCCTGCAGCATAATTGATTTTTTTGAAAACGATTGTAGTTTGAAGGATATCATCATGACAGGACCGGGAAACATTTCAATCATTACAGGTGGAACGGGGTTGACGGCTCTCTTTTCACTTGATGAGGAAAAGTATACCCGGTTTAATGAGGAGTTCGGTTTATTGTTGGCGAATTACGATTATATCTTATTTGATATGGGTGCTGGCATCACTCAGGATTCCATGAAATTCCTGTTATGTGTGGATGAATTAGTCGTTATCACGACACCTGAACCCACTTCTATCATGGATGCATATTCCGCAATGAAATATATCCATTCAGTAAATAAAGAGATATCATTGTTCCTGGTTTGCAATCGGGTTTTCACGAGTAAGGACGGCAAAGATACGATTAAGCGGCTCCAAAATGCACTAGTGGAATTTTTGGGACTGGAAACTGTAGCACTTGGGTACTTGCCAGATGATAGAACCGTACCCAATTCTGTTAACAAACAAATACCCTTTCTTCTTTTCGATTCTGAAGCCGATATATCCAAAGCTATTATGGACATTGCTTCGAGATATTCAAATCATTCATTTGGGGAAGAATTGACTTTGCAAAAAAGCCATTTCCTCCAAAATATGAAGAGATATTTTTTTGGAAAGTAGGTCTCCTTATATGAGTAAAGTAAAAGTGCTGATAGTGGACGATTCTGCATTTATGAGAAAGTTAATTTCAGAGTTTTTAGCAGAAGATAGCAGGATGGAAGTCATCGGGACTGCGAGGAATGGTAGAGATGCCATAGACAAAATAAAGGCTTTAAAACCCGATGTCGTGACTTTGGATGTGGAAATGCCGATTATGGACGGATTGGAAGCATTAAGCCGGATCATGAATGAATGTCCAACTGCTGTTGTCATGTTATCAAGCACAACGAAAAAGGGAACGGAAAATACATTTGCCGCCATGAACAGTGGAGCCTTTGACTTTGTGGCTAAACCCTCTGGTGCCATTTCATTGGATTTACATAAAATCAAGAAAGAACTCCATGAAAAAGTTATGGCGGCCAGCAGGGCAAATGTTCACAAACTAGAAAAAAATGCAATGAATATTGAAAGAAGCCCATCTGTTTGGGAAAAATATAGTAAAATAGATTCAAAAGAATCGTCAGAAATTAAAAAAAATCAAAAAAAATGGTCCTATGGGTACAAAAAAATAATAGTCATTGGTACATCAACAGGAGGCCCGAGAGCTCTGCAGACCGTCTTGGCAGGACTCCCGGAAGAAGTTGATGCTCCCATACTCATTGTCCAGCATATGCCCCCCGGTTTCACAAAATCCTTGGCAACACGCCTGGATTCATTGTGCAAGATTAAAGTGAAGGAAGCTGAAGAGGGGGAACTGATTCAAAAAGGTGTCGCCTATATCGCACCGGGAGGTTTTCACTTGAAAGTGAAGAAAGTCGGAATGAGCTGGACAATCCTTTTGGATCAATCCGAATTGCGTAATGGACATCGCCCGTCAGTTGATGTGCTATTTGAATCGGTAAGTGAAATGAATGATTCTGCGAAAATAGCCGTTATCATGACCGGGATGGGAATGGACGGTTCGATGGGACTCATGAAGCTTAAACAGGAGGGTCCTTTAAAAGCGATAGCCGAATCACAGGAGACATCAATCGTTTTTGGTATGCCTAAGGCGGCAATCAATACCAAGTTAATAGATAGCATAGAGGATGTAGAAAAAATAGCTAAAGCGATAATGAGCTATTGTTAACACGTGGAGGTGTGAGATTGTATGGATATGAATCAGTATTTAGAGGTTTTTATAGAAGAAAGTAAAGAACATCTTCAAACGTGCAGCGAACAGTTGCTGGTACTCGAAAAGAACCCGGAAGACCTCACGATCGTAAACGAAATCTTTCGTTCCGCCCATACCTTAAAAGGGATGTCGGCGACTATGGGGTATGAGGATTTAACCAATTTAACCCATAAAATGGAGAATGTGTTGGATGCAATCCGAAATAGTCAAATCGCCCTCTCTCCAGAATTATTTGATGTGATATTTTTAGCGGTTGATGATTTAGAAGCGATGGTCATGTCCATTGCAGAAGGTGGAGATGGAAAAAGAAATGTGGAAGAGGTTGTCCATCAGCTGGAAGTGATTGAAAAAGGGGAGTCGCCCGTTTCTTCCACCATTGCAGAGATTGCAGCAGCTTCTGCCGTCCTTGAAAAAGAGGAAATGACTGTGGGAGAGTACGATGAATTTGAATGGACAGTGCTTAAGCAGTCCAAAGATCAAGGCTTCAACAGCTTCGAAATCTCGATAGGGTTGCGAGAGAACTGTCTTTTAAAAGCTGCCCGGGTGTTTATGGTTTTCGAGGTGCTTGAAAAGTCAGGTGAAGTAATCAAGTCACACCCACCGGTCGAACTTTTGGAAGAAGAACAATTCGATCAGCAATTTACGGTCACGATGGTAACAACAGAATCGAGTGATGAGATAAAGGAAAAAATCATGAAGGTTTCCGAAGTGGATCAAGTTGTGGTAAATGCCCTTGATCTTGAGGGCTTGAGGCATGCAGCCAATTCTATAGAGGATCAAGTTGCTGAAGTACCGGAACAAGAGACAATTAAAGCCGTGCTTCCAACTGATAATGATGATAAGAAAAAACAGGCACTCGTTAAGCCGGCATCAAGCAAGACCATTCGGGTGAACATTGAGCGGCTTGATATATTAATGAACCTATTCGAGGAACTAGTAATCGATAGAGGCAGACTTGACCAAATTTCCAGTGATTTGAATAATCAAGAATTGCATGAAACAGTAGAAAGAATGTCCCGTATAACAAGTGATTTACAAACAATCGTTTTGAATATGCGGATGGTGCCCGTTGAAACTGTATTCAATCGTTTTCCTAAAATGGTTCGTCAATTAGCAAGGGATTTAAACAAGAAAGTCAATTTGGAAATCAACGGTGCAGAAACGGAACTTGACCGTACAGTCATTGATGAAATCGGTGATCCTCTCGTCCATTTATTAAGAAACGCCATGGATCATGGAATTGAAACACCTGAAGAACGTTTGGCGAAAGGAAAGAAAGAAGAAGGTAAAATCCTTTTAAAAGCCTACCACGGCGGCAATCATGTTTTCATTGAAATTGAGGATGACGGTGCAGGAATCAATAAAGATCGTGTCTTGAACAAGGCGCTCTCCAATGGGATATTAACCAAGGAAGCTGCCGACACCCTAACGGATAAGCAAATCTATGAATTGATATTCGCTTCTGGTTTCTCAACAGCGGAAACCATTTCAGATGTATCGGGGCGCGGTGTTGGACTGGATGTGGTTAAAAATACTATTGAGTCTCTCGGTGGATCTGTCACGATCGATTCCAAAGAGAATGATGGATCCATCTTCCTTATTCAGCTTCCGCTTACATTGTCCATTATCTCTGTCATGCTGGTTGCAATCCAAAACGAAAAATATGCCATACCTCTTTCTTCGATAATAGAAACAGCGATCATAAAAAAAGCAGATATCTTGAATGCCCATAATCAACAGGTTATTGACTTCAGGGGAAAGATCCTGCCGCTTCTGTTCTTGAAAGATATATTTGAAGTGCCAATCAGTCTGGAAGAAGAAGAGTCCCTCTCTGTGGTCATTGTAAGAAAAGGTGATAAATTAGCCGGATTAGTCGTTGATTCATTCATCGGGCAGCTGGAAATCGTTCTGAAATCACTAGGTAATTATCTAAATAGCGCTTTTGCAATATCGGGGGCAACGATCCTTGGTGATGGTCAAGTTGCTTTAATTATAGATTGCAACACATTGATTCATTGAATGATAGATAAGCGGGGCAGGGGAATGGGACGTTGGTTCAACCGTTTCGATTCAAGTTTTCGTTAAGACTGCACAACAATCAGGAGTTTATTAAAAGGAGGGGAATAGATGTCGGAGGATATGAAAGTAATCGTATTTCAAATTAAAGATAAAGAATATGCAATACCAGTGGATAAAGTCAGCGGTATCGAAAAGATTCTGCATATTACCAGAGTTCCAAAGGCTGTAAAGTTTGTTAAGGGAGTCATAAATCTAAGGGGTGTAATCACTCCAATTATTGATTTGCGGGTGCGTTTTGGTTTCGAAGAGATGGAATACGATGAATCAACAAGGATTATCATCGTCATTCTGGATGATATGGAAGTTGGGTTAATAGTGGACTCTGCCAATGATGTTTTGGATATTCCAGTGGAGAGTATCGAACCTCAGCCTGAAGTTGTGGGACATTTGGCTTCAGAATACATTAGCGGAGTGGCTAAAATTGACAAGCGACTGCTCGTCCTAATCAATTTGGAGAAGGCTCTAAGTCTGGAAATGACTGAAAATATATTAAGAGAAGGATAATCATATGTCGTTCATTGAGAAAATCAACCCTATTCAACTCGATATTTTGAAGGAAATCGGCAATATAGGTGCAGGGAACGCAGCAACTGCGTTTTCTGCCATCCTTAATAGTAAAATTGATATGAATGTTCCTAATGTCCGAATCGTTTCCTTTGATGAAATGATGGAAATGGCTGGCGGGGCCGATCAAGTCGTTGCCAGCGTTTTCCTTAGAATAGAAGGTGATGCTTCAGGGAGTATGTTTTTTATCCTTTCGCTTCCTGTAGCCCAATACTTGATTCGTAAGATGACTGGTGATGAGACCTTTTTGATGGAATCCGCACCCCATACTGAATTGGCGCTTTCTTGCCTTCAGGAATTAGGGAATATCTTATCGGGATCCTACCTCTCTTCTCTTTCTGATTTCACCCGATTGAATATCTATCCATCCGTTCCATCATTGAGCATCGATATGGTAGGGGCAACGATCAGTTACGGATTATTAGAATTATCAAAAGTAAGTGACGCAGCCATCGTCATTGATACTGTGCTTGAAAAAGACCAGCTTTTCGCTGAATCCATTAATGGTCATTTCTTTTTATTACCTGATCCCGAATTTTTTGATATCATTTTTTCCGCTTTAGGAGTGTCCACCTAATGACTGAATTGTTAAAGGTCCAGGTTGTTAAGGTTGGAATAGCGGATATGAATATTATAAAACCTCCCTATACGATTCGCACTTCCGGGCTGGGGTCGTGTGTTGGTGTTGTGATTTATGATGAGAAAAAAGAGATTGCGGGTTTGGCACATATTATGCTGCCTGACTCTTCATTAGCTAAATCGGGGCCGATCAACGTTGCCAAATTTGCAGATACGGCGATAAAGGAATTGGTGCAGCTCTTAGTAAAAGAAGGCGCAAGAATGCCATTCCTAAAAGCGAAGTTGGCTGGCGGAGCACAAATGTTCCAATTTGCCTCCGGAGGGGATTTAATGAGAATAGGACCACGGAATGTGGAAGCTGTTCGAAAGGTGTTATCTGACTTGCGCATTAGAGTCGTCGCTGAAGATGTTGGCGGGAATAGCGGAAGAACGATTGATTTCAATTTAAGTGATTGTTTGCTAAATATACGGACCGTTACAAAAGGGACTAAAAACATATAGGATCGGATTTGGCTTTTGAAAAGCCAAAAATATGACAGGTACACTTGCAATCGAATTATTATTGCATTTATGGCTTTAGGGGCCGTATCGATCACAAATCGCATAACAATGTTAGGAGGATGTCCAATGTCTCATCTGACCATCGAAGAAGAGCAGTTATGTTGGAAGAATTGGGTGGATCGCAGAGATTCGCTAGCCGGGGACATTTTGGTGAAGAAATACATACCTCTCGTATCGTATCATGTTCAACGTATTTCAGTAAGTCTTCCTAAAAATGTGAGCCGGGATGATATAAGGAGTTTAGGAATGATGGGGTTATTCGATGCCCTGGAACGTTTTGACACGAAGCGTGATCTGAAGTTTGACACATATGCTTCATTTAGAATACGTGGTGCTATTTTAGATGGATTAAGAAAAGAGGATTGGCTTCCGCGGAGCGCAAGAGATAAAGCCAAGAAAATTGAAGCTGCAATAGAAAAGCTGGAGCAGCAATACATGAGGAACCTTTCGCCAAACGAGATTGCCGCTGAATTGAATATTCCGGAAGATGAAGTATATGCTGCATTAAATGAGAACTTCTTTGCCAATGTACTATCAATGGATGAAAATCCCCAAGAAGACGATAAAGAAAGCGCGAATTTTCATATTAAAGATGAAAAGGCGGATTTACCCGAGGAACATGTGTTAAGGGATGAACTGTATTTTGAATTGGCCAAAGTCATAGAAACCCTTAATGAAAAAGAACAGTTGGTTTTACAGCTTTTTTATAAAGAAGAACTAACATTGACCGAAATCGGGCAAGTGATGAGCCTATCTACGTCCCGGATATCCCAAATTCATTCAAAAGCGATATATAAATTAAGAAACACGATGCAAGATCAAAAAAATTAATCATGATATTTTAATGAAGAGGGCTACGGAGTTTGGGAAGCATAAAATCCCAATTGAACGAAGAAGCCCCCTGCAAGCTTGAAAGAATTGATAAGGTACCCGCATCAATAAATGCTTCGAAATCACAGAATGTACGAACTGTACTTAGTCAATAAGAGCAAAGCAACAGATTGACTATTCCGGTTAATTAGGAGGCAACATGACAGCGTTTTTTATATTTCTGTTGTTTGTATTAAACATATTCACCATTTTCGCCATCATCGTTTTATATCTTCGGCAAAATCGTTTAAGTAAGTTGGAAAAAGACCAAAAAGCCATCATTGGAGAAATGGAACAACTTTTGTCTGGTTATTTAATGGAGATGAAAGAGGATAATGAGGCATTGGTAAAGGCATTCACCAATTCGGTGGCAATGAATCACGAGCATGGTCAAAAAGGTCAAGTACATGGCTCGATCAAAGAAACAAAGGAAGATAAAGAAGAAAAACAGGAACAAAACATGCTGCTAGAGTATAAAGAGGGAAGCCGTGCCGGTGCTAAAAAGCAGGCAATCAACGCCTATAAAATTATGCCTGAAAAAAATGAAACCAATGCTTTACCAGTAAAAGTCGAGGACAAATTGGAGCTTTCATCGGCAGTCGCTTCTCCTAAAAACGAAGGGAAGCCGGCTGGCATGGAATTTTCGGACATGCTGCAGGCTTCGTTAAATGAACGATCATTAAATTCAAAAGTGGATATGTTAGCGGATCAAGGACATTCTGTAGAGGAAATCGCCAAAAAGTTAGGTTGCGGTCAAACCGAGATAGAGCTATTACTAAAGTTTCGCATGAATAGATAAAGTTATCTCTTGATTGTGCAGAGCCATTATGATATATTATGAAATGGTGTTAATACACACGCCCCGTGATTCTTGCAGATGGTGCTGTTATGACAGTTTCTGTATGAAAATGATCGGTGCGGAGGAAAAACAAAACCATTTAGGAGGAACTAAAATGTCAGTCATTTCTATGAAACAATTGCTTGAAGCTGGTGTACATTTCGGACACCAAACACGTCGCTGGAACCCAAAAATGAAGAAATATATCTTCACTGAGCGTAACGGCATCTACATCATCGACCTTCAAAAAACAGTTAAAAAGGTTGAAGAAGCTTATAACTTCGTGAAAGAACTAGCTGCTAACGGTGGTACTGTTCTTTTCGTTGGAACTAAAAAACAAGCTCAAGAATCTGTTAAAGAAGAAGCTATCCGTTCTGGTATGTACTATGTAAACCAACGTTGGTTAGGTGGAACTTTAACAAACTTTGAAACAATCCAAAAACGTATCGCTCGTCTTAAAGATATCGAAAAAATGGAAGAAAACGGAACTTTCGAAGTACTTCCTAAAAAAGAAGTTATCCAACTTAAAAAAGAATGGGATCGCTTAGAGAAATTCTTAGGCGGTATTAAAGATATGAAGACTCTTCCAGATGCGATCTTCGTTATCGACCCTCGCAAAGAGCGTATCGCTGTTGCGGAAGCACACAAATTACACATTCCACTTGTTGGTATCGTTGATACAAACTGTGATCCGGATGAAATCGATGTAGTTATTCCTGCGAATGACGATGCAATCCGTGCTGTTAAATTATTAACAGGTAAAATGGCAGATGCTATCTTAGAAGCTAAACAAGGCGAAGAAACAGCAACTGAAACAACTACTGCTTAATAAGTAAAAAAGGTTGCTTATTCAGTAAGAAAAAAGGTGATAAGAGGATAATGCCTTTTATCCCTTTTTTTTGCACTAAATAAGCATACATAAAATCACTGTACGTAATGACTTTTTAAAAAGGTATGGGCGATTTTTCAGGGATGAAAATGTTCCGTCATATTGACTGAGTAAGTGGATGTTTTTTCAGAAATATTGTCAAGACTAGTTATTTTGTTTGATGATAACAAGTATTTTTTGGCAATAATGGGTAAAGATTGAATAAACTGCATTTAATTTGAGGAGGATATATATTATGGCAATCACTGCACAATTAGTTAAAGAATTGCGTGAAAAAACTGGTGCCGGTATGATGGACTGTAAAAAGGCACTTGTACAAACAGAAGGCGATATGGAAAAGGCAATCGATTTCCTACGTGAAAAAGGAATTGCAAAAGCTGCTAATAAAGGCGACCGTATTGCTGCTGAAGGTCTAACTTCAATCGTTGTGGAAGGAAACCAAGCGGTAATCCTTGAAGTGAACTCAGAAACTGATTTCGTTGCTAAAAACGAAGGATTCCAAACTCTTGTTAAAGAATTGGCTGGATTCCTTCTTGCTAACAAACCTGAAAGCGTTGAAGCAGCTCTTGAGCAAACAATGGAAAATGGAGTAAAAGTAGCAGATCATATCAATGCTGCAGTTGCTAAAATTGGGGAAAAATTAACTCTACGCCGTTTCCAAGTTGTTTCTAAAACAGATAACGACGCATTTGGTGCATACCTTCACATGGGTGGACGTATCAGCGTACTATCAGTTCTTGAAGGTACAACTGACGAAGAGGCAGCTAAAGGCGTTTCAATGCATATCGCTGCAATCAACCCTAAATATATCTCTCGCGACCAAGTAGATGCTAGCGAATTAGAACGCGAACGCGAAGTTCTTACTCAACAAGCGCTTAATGAAGGCAAACCTGAAAAAATCGTTGCAAAAATGGTTGAGGGACGTATCAATAAATTCTACGAAGAAATCTGCGTAAACGAACAAGCTTTCGTTAAGAACCCAGATCAAAAAGTGGGACAATTCGTTGAATCAAAAGGCGGAAAAATCCTATCATTCGTTCGTTATGAAGTAGGGGAAGGTCTTGAAAAACGTCAAGAAAACTTTGCTGAAGAAGTAATGAACCAAGTTAAAAAAGACTAATTGTCAGATAATTAATAATGGGGAACACTCTGGTGTTCCCTATTTTTTGAAATGTCATGAATTTTTGGTAGTATTGCAAGAAAGCATGATGAACGAATGAAAAGATTACATAGTTGGAGGTTCTCATGAGTAACGCTAAATATAAACGTGTCGTTTTAAAACTAAGTGGCGAAGCATTAGCCGGTGAAGAAGGATTTGGAATTAACCCTGCAGTAATTAAATCTATTGCTGAACAAGTCAAGGAAGTGGCTGAGCTTGATGTAGAAGTGGCTGTTGTTGTCGGCGGCGGAAACATTTGGCGCGGGAAAATAGGCAGTGAAATGGGCATGGATCGTGCTAATGCCGATTATATGGGGATGCTGGCTACAGTCATGAACTCATTGGCATTACAAGACAGCCTTGATCAGCTTGGAATTGAAACGCGCGTGCAAACTTCCATTGAGATGAGGCAAGTCGCTGAGCCATACATTAGACGCCGTGCTATCAGGCATCTAGAGAAAAAGAGAGTGGTGATTTTTGCAGCTGGTACAGGTAATCCATACTTCTCAACGGATACCACTGCCGCCCTGCGTGCTGCTGAAATTGAAGCTGATGTCATCTTGATGGCGAAGAATAATGTGGATGGCGTATACAATGCAGATCCGGTTAAGGACAAAAATGCGGTGAAGTATGATAAACTTTCCTACCTTGATGTGATTAAAGAAGGGTTAGAAGTAATGGATTCAACTGCGTCCTCACTATGCATGGACAATGATATTCCATTGATCGTCTTCTCGATCATGGAAAAAGGTAATATTAAACGGGCCGTATTAGGCGAAACGCTTGGTACTATTGTAAGGGGGAAATAAAAGATGCCGAAACAAGTTATTTCGAATGCGAAAACGAAAATGGAAAAAGCCATTGGAGCGTACACACGTGAATTAGCAAGCATCCGTGCCGGAAGGGCAAATGCCTCATTGCTTGATAGAATCTCGATCGATTATTATGGATCGCCGACACCAGTAAATCAAGTGGCAGGAATTTCTGTCCCGGAAGCTAGACTATTAGTCATTCAACCATATGATAAAACGGTTTTGGGTGAAATCGAAAAGGCGATTTTGAAATCAGACTTGGGATTAAATCCTTCTAATGATGGATCGGTCATCAGGATTGCCATCCCAGCTCTAACGGAAGAGCGCAGAAAAGAGCTTGTGAAAGTCGTTAAAAAAGAAGCGGAAGAAGCGAAAATAGCTGTCCGTAATGTTCGTCGCGATGCTAATGATGATTTGAAAAAGCTTGAAAAAAGTGGTGAAATCACTGAAGATGATTTACGTGGCTATGCAGATGACATCCAAAAGATGACAGATGGCAACATCACGAAAATTGATGAAATTACAAAAGATAAAGAAAAAGAAATTATGGAAGTATAATTCCCACTGAAGAATTGATTAAATAAAGAGGGCCGAATCCATACTGGGTCATGTCTTGGTTCTAACATATAGGTGTGCTTAAAGGAGAAAACTGTTATAATAAGGTTTCTCCGATAATGATTACTCCTTGAGTTAGTATGTTGCATGCAAACGTTGGAGGTGGTCCTTTTTTTGCATTTTTCATGGTAATCATAACCGGTTTTAGAAAAAAAGAAGTAATGATTTCTCCCTTTCTAGCTTCTAATGAAGAAATAATTTTCATATAAATAATATGAGAACCAGTTTTTTTTTGATATTATAATATAGATTCTTTTTAAGCGGCAGAAAGCTTGATATACATAGTGCACGAAAACTTTGCCTTTGTAGAGAGATAAGTACAACCTGATGGGGGACTAACATATGTATTCACTTTGGAAGCGTTTCGTTAAAAAAGATGCTTCTTCCGATGTAACAAATAGGATTCAGCATATTAAACAGTTTGATGTTCCTCAGCATATCGCCATCATTATGGATGGAAACGGCCGTTGGGCCAAAAAGCGTGCATTGCCACGTGTGGCGGGTCATCATGAAGGAATGAAAACCGTTCGTAGAATTACGAAAGTTGCCAATAAATTAGGGGTCAAAACTTTGACAGTCTATGCGTTTTCCACTGAAAATTGGAAACGTCCGAAAAGTGAAGTCGACTTTTTGATGAAGCTTCCCCAGGAATTTCTGGGGACATTTTTACCAGAGCTCATTTCAGAAAATGTAAGAGTTGAAACGATAGGGGACTTGTCACTCATTCCGTCACATACTCAAGGTGCCGTTAAACGGGCCATGGAGGACACGAAAGACAATGATGGGATGATTCTGAATTTTGCCCTGAACTATGGAAGCCGTGGGGAGATTGTATCTGCAGTGAATAGCATCATTGAAGATGCTAAGAATGGTATAATAAAGGAAAATGTAACTGAGGAAATGCTATCCAGTTACCTGATGACCAAACATTTGTCGGATCCTGATTTACTGATCCGTACAAGCGGTGAAATCCGTTTAAGTAATTTCATGCTTTGGCAGTCGGCTTATACTGAGCTGTGGTTTACTGAGGTGCTATGGCCGGATTTTAGTGAAGAGCATTTATTGCAGGCAGTTGAGGAGTATCAAAAGCGTTCACGAAGATTCGGTGGCGTTTAATGTAGAAGGCGAGGAAAATGGAATAATGAAACAACGAATTATTACGGCGGTCGTAGTTGCCGCTATCTTCATTCCACTAGTCATTTTAGGGGGCACTCCCTTTTTACTGACGGTATATCTGTTAGGGTCAATTGGTTTGTATGAACTGATGAAAATGAAAAAGTTACGTGTACTGTCTTTTGAAGCATTTCTTTCCTACATATTATTGTGGGTGCTTTTATTGCCTAATGAGCATACTGCTTTTTTAGCAGAAATAAATTACGATAAAGTTCAAGTCTTTTTAATCGGTGTTTTGCTGCTATTGCTTTATACAGTCGTTTCAAAAAACCGTTTTACTTTTGATGACGCAGGCTTTCTAGTGATTTCAATCCTATACTTGGGGATAGGCTTCTATTACCTATTTGAAACACGTGACTCATTGGGGTTGGGGCTGATCTATATCCTGCTTACCCTATTTACGATCTGGGCAACCGATTCCGGGGCATACTTCATAGGTAAATCACTTGGTAAAAGAAAGCTATGGCCAGAAATAAGTCCAAACAAGACGGTGGAAGGGTTTATCGGCGGGTTATTTTCCGCGATGGTAGTGGGGGTTCTATTTTACGCCTTCTCCAGCCTGGATTACACGTTATTACAATTATTATTGATTTCATTAATCATTGGGGTATTCGGCCAATTGGGCGATCTCGTCCAATCGGCGTATAAACGTCATTATGGCGTCAAGGATTCAGGAACGCTTCTCCCGGGACATGGTGGGATTTTGGACAGGCTTGATAGCGTGATATTCATTTTACCGATTCTGCATTTATTGCACGTTTTATAATATAAATATAGGCAAGTGTTATCTGAATTAGGAGATGAACAATTTGAAAAATATCAGCCTTTTGGGCGCGACAGGATCGATTGGTCAACAAACAGCGGATGTAGTAAGGTCCCATCCAGATCAATTCAAGATCGTGGCGCTTTCTGCTGGAAAGAATATAGAATTGGTCAGGACTTATATAAAAGAGTTTGAACCGAAACTGGTTTCAGTACAGACGGAAGAAGATTATCATGTTTTGAAAAGTGAATTCTCCAGCCGCAAAGATATCGAGTTCATGTATGGGGATGAGGGTTTGACTGCTGTTGCCGTTTATGGTCAAGCGACGATATTGGTCAATGCTGTAATCGGAAGCGTGGGTCTATATCCTACACTTCAAGCAATAAAGGCTAAAAAGGATATTGCGATCGCCAACAAGGAGACTTTGGTGACGGCAGGTCATTTGGTCATAAGTGAAGCAAAAAAAGCGGGGGTTAGACTGCTGCCGGTTGACAGTGAGCATTCCGCTATTTTTCAGGCATTGCAAGGTGAAAAGGAAAAAAATATAGAACGACTTGTCATTACTGCTTCAGGAGGCAGTTTTCGAGATCGAACCAGGGAAGAATTGAAGGATGTAACGGTGGAAGAGGCACTGAACCATCCGAACTGGTCAATGGGAGCCAAAATCACGATCGATTCGGCATCAATGATGAATAAAGGATTGGAAGTAATTGAGGCCCACTGGCTATTCGATCTCCCCTACGATAAAATTGATGTATTGCTACATAAGGAGAGCATCATCCATTCCATGGTTGAGTTTCATGACTCCAGCGTGATAGCACAACTGGGGACACCGGATATGAGGGTGCCTATACAATATGCGCTTACTTATCCAGACCGTATTCCGCTGGCAGGGCGCAAACGGCTTAACCTTGCTGAAGCAGGCAAACTGCATTTTAGAGATATGGATTTCACCAGATATCCTTGTTTGCAATTCGCTTATAAAGCGGGTAAAATGGGCGGAACGATGACTACTGTGCTGAATGCCGCCAATGAAGCCGCAGTATCTGCATTCTTATCTGGAAAGGTAACCTTCCTTGATATTGAAACATTGATTGAAAAAGCGCTGAATCAGCATTCCGTCATAGCCCTTCCAGATTTAGAAACGATTCAGGAAGTCGATCATATGACAAGGCAGTATATAGAATCTTTAGTGAAAGATAGGTGACCGGAACATGCAGACTTTAGAAACGATTATAGCGTTCATCATCATTTTTGGAGCTCTAGTATTTTTCCATGAGCTTGGGCACTTAGTGTTTGCTAAGCGAGCAGGAATTTTATGCCGTGAGTTCGCAATCGGTTTCGGGCCAAAAGTATTCACATATAAAAAGAAGGAAACCGTTTATACCATTCGATTGCTTCCTCTTGGCGGGTACGTCCGTATGGCTGGTGAAGATGCAGAGAATATAGAATTGAAGCCCGGCTATCGAGTGGGATTAATGTTTGATAATGAAGAGAATGTTACAAAAATCATTTTGAACAATAAAGATAAATATCCTGATATTCGTCTTGTGGAAGTTGAAGTGATCGACCTTGATCATAAACTGATCCTTACTGGTTATGAAGAGGGCGAGGAAGAAACATTAAAAACGTTTGCCATTCATAAAGAAGCGGTGATTGTTGAAAATGGTGTAGAGAACCAGATAGCTCCTTTTGACCGGCAATTTGCCTCAAAGTCGCTTGGGCACCGTTTTCTAACGATTGTAGCTGGACCGGCAATGAATTTCGTTTTGGCTTTTGTCATTTTTGTATTGATCGGCCTGTTTCAAGGAGTCGTGGTGGATGAAGCGAAACTTGGTGAATTGACACCGGACGGCTCGGCAGTAAATGCCGGTTTAAAATCGGGGGATGTCATTCAATCCATAGAAGGGACGGAAGTCTCCACTTGGGGAGATGTTCAGGAAAGCATTCAAAAGAACCCTGGGCAAGAGATCGAGTTCGTCGTTGATAGGGACGGGAAAACATTAGAAGTTCCGGTTGTTCCGCAAGAAGTGGAGAGGGAAGGGAAGAAAATCGGGATTATCGGTGTCTACCCTCCAGTTGAAAAAGCACCGATTAAAGCTATACAATATGGTTTTACAGAAACGTATTTTTGGACAAAACAAATCTTCATCATCCTTGGTGACCTCGTAACGGGTGGGTTTACGATCGACAGTTTATCTGGTCCTGTAGGAATATATAAATCAACTGAGGAAGTGGCGAAACAAGGTTTATTCACGTTAATGAAATGGGCAGGGCTGCTCAGCATTAACCTGGGAATCATGAACCTGCTTCCGCTACCGGCATTGGATGGAGGAAGACTGTTATTCTTTGTGGTCGAATTCTTGAGAGGGAAACCGATCGATCGTCAAAAAGAAGGAATGGTCCACTTCATCGGCTTTGCTTTGCTGATGTTATTGATGATTGTCGTTACCTGGAATGACATCCAGCGCTTCTTCCTGTAAGACATGTTTGGATAACGCAAAACAGGCCAGCAGAATTATCTGTTGGCCGTTTTCTTATCTGAAGGATTTCCTAGTTTTTTAACCGTTTTGGGGAAATTGTTTGTTTTCTAGGGAAATCGTAAGTATAATCGAGAATGAGTATATTAAATTAGCTTTTCTGAATAACTCGGAAAGTCTTTTTTGTATGAAATGACCGTATTAATGTTGCGGTATTAAATTTACCGTAGCTGCAAGTAATTTATAGGAAATATTGAAGAGGTGCAGATATGAAACAAAGTATGACGTTGATCCCTACATTGAGGGAAGTGCCTGCAGATGCTGAAATCAAAAGCCATCAGCTGCTATTACGTGCAGGATTTATGAGACAAAACTCCAGCGGTGTTTATAGTTTTATGCCGCTTGGAAAAAAGGTGCTTCAAAAGGTTGAGGCGATCGTTCGGGAAGAGCTGGAGAATGCTGGTGCAGTAGAATTGTTGATGCCGGCTTTACAACAAGCCGAATTCTGGCAGGAATCTGGTCGCTGGTATACCTATGGTCCAGAGTTGATGCGTCTTAAGGATCGTAACAACCGTGAATTTGCGCTTGGTGCCACACATGAAGAAGTGATAACCAGCTTAGTTCGTGATGAGGTGAAGTCCTACAAGCGTCTTCCATTAACGGTTTACCAAATCCAAACCAAATTCCGTGATGAAAAAAGACCGCGTTTCGGATTGCTGCGTGGACGTGAGTTCATCATGAAGGATGCTTATTCTTTCCATGCCAATCAAGAAAGCCTGGATGCTGTTTATAAAAATTTATATGCGGCATATTCCAATATATTTAGCCGTTGTGGGTTGAACTTCCGTGCCGTCATTGCCGATTCTGGGGCGATGGGTGGTAAAGATACACATGAATTCATGGTCCTGTCTGACATAGGGGAGGATACCATCGCATATTCGGATACTTCCGATTATGCAGCTAATATTGAAATGGCACCTGTGAGTGTAAACTATGAAAAAAGCTCCGAAGAACAAAGTGCACTTGAAAAAATTCATACACCTGGCCAAAAATCGATTGAAGAAGTTGCATCATTCTTGAATACCGATGCAGAGAAACTAATAAAATCGTTATTGTTTAAAGTGGATGAAAAGTATGTGCTTGTTTTGGTACGAGGAGATCATGAGGTCAATGATATTAAGCTGAAGAATTTTTATAACGCTTCAATCGTTGATTTGGTCGATCCAAATGAGACGAAGGAAGTCTTAGGATGTACAATTGGATCTCTCGGACCAATCAATGTCACTTCTGAGGTTGAAGTGATTGCGGATTTTGCCGTCGAAGCCATGGTTAATGGAGTTTGTGGTGCAAATGAGGAAGACCACCATTATGTGAACGTAAATCCCGCTCGTGATTTTAACGTGGCCAATTATATAGATCTACGTTTCATCCAAGAGGGTGACCCATCACCGGACGGAAACGGAAAAATCAAATTTGCCAAAGGGATTGAGGTAGGCCACGTATTCAAACTAGGAACTAAATATTCCGAAGCTATGAATGCGACATTCCTAGATGAAAATGGACGGTCGCAGCCAATGATCATGGGATGTTATGGTATTGGGGTTTCCCGTACACTTGCAGCTGTTGCTGAACAATTCAACGATGAAAAAGGATTGGTCTGGCCAGCGAATTTAGCGCCATACCAAGTCCATTTGATTCCAATAAATATGAAGGATGATTCTCAGGCTGCCCTGGGAGAAGATTTATATAATGAGTTAAAGGCACAAGGCATGGAAGTTCTAATGGATGATCGTCAAGAACGTGCGGGCGTGAAATTCGCAGACTCCGACTTGATCGGTCTTCCTGTCAGGGTGACTGTAGGTAAAAAGGCATCCGACGGAATCGTCGAAGTGAAAATCCGTAAAACGGGTGAGGTTCTTGAAATTGAAAGAGCTGAATTAACTCAAAAGCTTCACGAAATATTGGGGTAATTTAAAAATAGGGGAATTAGGCATCATTCAATTGGATGATGCCTTTCCTTTTCATGGATTTGGATACTAGTGAAACATTCATGATATGTTATAATAGCCTCTGATATCAAAAACGAAAATGATAGTGAATAATATCTAAAGAGATAGTAGATAGGGGAGAGAGGGAATGGATCAAAATCCAAATAGCGGTAGAGAGAGATTTCAACTCTTGCTCCAGCAAATGGACTTGACTGAGGATGCCTTTGTGAATTATTTCATAGGTGCCGAAATTGATAAACTCTCGATCGAGAGGGAGTCCAAAACATGGCATTTTGCCTTTAATATACCTGCATTAATTCCTTGCAGTGTTCATACAAGACTTGCTACTCATCTAGCAAGTACGTTTTCCCATATTGCAAAGGTCACATTCAACTTGAATGTGGCCAATCCGCAGGTGACGGAACAATTGGTGATAGAGTATTGGAAAAACTGCATTGGCGAGCTTGAAGGCATGTCTCCAGCACTTTTATCACTTCTGAATGAACAAGTGCCAACGGTGAATGGATATAAGCTTATCGTAAGCGCCCGAAATGATACGGAGGCTGGTCAGTTAAAACGCAAATACTCCGGCATCATTTCGAATATCTACCAAACATTCGGTTTTCCTCCGTTGACACTTGAAGCGGAAGTGAAGGAAACGGTTTCGAATCCTGATTACCAGAAGTTTTTAGAAGAGAAACAAAAGGAAGACGCGGAAAAGGGACTTGCCGCCCTAGTGGAAATGCAGAAGAAAGAATCGGAAAAAGGCGGCGACGATGGCGTCTACGAAGGACCGGTTAAAATTGGCTATACGATTAAAGAAGATGCGGATTTCCGCAGAATCGAACAGATTATCGATGAAGAGCGCAGGATTGCCATCGAAGGCTTCGTATTTGATGCAGAAGTGCGTGAGTTACGCAGCGGACGAAGCCTGCTGACCTTTAAAGTCACCGATTATACGAGCTCGATATTGGTCAAAATGTTTTCGCGTGATAAAGAAGATGCCGCCATACTTGCCCGAGTGAAAAAAGGGATGTGGGTACGTGCCCAAGGCAGCATTCAAAATGATACATTCGTACGTGACCTTGTAATGATCGCAAATGATATAAATGAAATTTCTAAACAAGGACGGCAGGATAAGGCTCCAGAAGGGGAAAAGCGTGTCGAACTGCATATGCATACCCCAATGAGCTCGATGGATGCAGTGACACCTACTTCTGCGCTTGTTGCCCAGGCTGCAAAGTGGGGACATAAGGCTGTGGCCATTACAGATCATGCGGGAGCACAATCATTTCCTGAAGCTTATAGTGCCGGGAAAAAGAATGGTATCAAAATCCTTTATGGCGTAGAAGTGAATCTTGTAAATGATGGTGTACCAATTGTTTATAATGAGGCGCATATCGCTTTGGCAGATGCCACCTATGTTGTGTTTGACGTAGAGACGACAGGCCTGTCAGCTGTTTATGATACGATCATTGAATTTGCTGCAGTGAAAATTCGTGGCGGTGACATCATTGATCGATTCGAGTCATTTGCGAATCCGCATCACCCACTATCCAATACGACGATAGAATTGACTGGAATCACTGATGATCTTGTACAAAATGCTCCAGAAGTCTCGGAAGTACTGGAAAAGTTCAAGGACTGGGCAGGCGATGCAATCCTGGTTGCCCACAACGCAGCCTTCGATATGGGCTTTTTGAATATAGGTTATAAAAACTTGGGTTATCCTAAAGCTTCCAATCCAGTACTTGATACATTGGAACTTGCCCGTTTCCTATATCCAGAGTTTAAAAATCACCGGTTAAATACATTATGTAAAAAGTTCGATATTGATTTGACCCAGCATCATAGGGCCATTTATGACGCCGAAGCTACTGGTTACCTTATGCTGAAGATGCTGAAGGATGCAATGGAAAAGGAGATTACCCATCATGATCAACTTAATGACAATATGGGTAAAGGAAATGCTTATCAGCGTTCCCGGCCGTCACATTGTACACTGATCGCGCAAACACAGGCTGGGTTAAAAAACCTATTCAAATTAATTTCAATATCACACATCGATTATTTCTATCGTGTGCCCCGGTTACCGCGCTCACAACTTAAAAAGTATCGTGAAGGAATCTTGGTGGGATCGGGTTGCGATAAAGGGGAAGTTTTTGAAGGGATGATGCAGAAGGGTTTTGAGGAAGTCGTCGATATCGCCGAATTCTACGATTATCTTGAAATTCATCCGAAGGAAGTGTATCAGCATTTGATTGAGCTTGAATATGTACGGGATGATAAATCATTAGAAACGATCATCTCCAATATCGTCAAGCTTGGTGAAAAATTGGATAAGCCAGTCGTAGCCACGGGAAATGTGCATTATTTGGAGCCGAATGATAAAATTTACCGCAAAATCCTTGTGAATTCACAAGGCGGCGCCAATCCGCTGAATCGTCATAAGCTGCCTGACGTACATTTTCGGACAACAGATGAAATGCTGCGGGAATTCTCCTTCCTCGGTTCCGAGAAAGCCAAAGAGGTCGTGGTGACCAACACGAATAAAATCGCTGATATGATTGAAGAAATCAAGCCAATCAAGGATGAGTTATACACACCTAAAATTGAAGGTGCAGATGAAGAGATGCGTGAAATGAGTTATGGCATGGCAAGAAAGATTTATGGAGAGAACCTGCCTGAAATCGTGGAAGCCCGTCTTGAAAAAGAATTGAAAAGCATCATTGGCCACGGTTTTGCCGTTATTTATTTAATTTCTCACAAACTTGTTAAAAAATCATTGAATGATGGTTATCTAGTTGGTTCAAGGGGGTCGGTTGGATCATCTTTCGTTGCCACCATGACTGAAATTACAGAGGTAAATCCGCTTCCGCCGCATTATGTATGTCCGGAGTGCAAGAAATCCGAATTCTTCAATGACGGTTCTGTAGGTTCCGGGTTTGACCTGCCCGATAAAGACTGTCCCGATTGCGGCATTGCTTATACAAAAGACGGGCATGATATCCCGTTTGAAACTTTCCTTGGGTTTAAAGGGGATAAGGTTCCCGATATCGACTTGAACTTCTCCGGTGAATATCAGCCGAAGGCCCATAACTATACGAAGGTCTTATTCGGTGAAGAATATGTATATCGTGCAGGGACGATTGGTACGGTCGCCGAAAAAACGGCTTATGGATATGTAAAGGGGTATTCCTCCGATAATAACATCCATATGCGTGGAGCCGAGACTGATCGCCTTGTTGCCGGCTGTACTGGTGTGAAACGGACGACAGGACAGCATCCGGGCGGAATCATCGTTGTTCCGGATTATATGGATATCTATGATTTCACACCTATTCAGTTCCCTGCGGATGACAGGAATTCCGAGTGGAAAACTACTCACTTTGATTTCCATTCCATTCACGATAATATTTTGAAACTTGATATACTTGGACACGATGATCCGACTGTAATCCGGATGCTTCAAGATTTAAGCGGCATCGATCCAAAGACCGTTCCTACCGATGATCCGGAAGTAATGAAAATATTCAGCAGCACTGAATCTTTAGGAGTTACCGAGGAACAGATCATGTGTAAAACGGGTACGCTTGGCATCCCGGAATTTGGTACGCGTTTTGTCCGGCAAATGCTTGAAGATACGAAACCTACGACATTTTCCGAACTTGTTCAGATTTCGGGGCTTTCCCACGGTACGGATGTATGGCTGAGCAATGCACAGGAACTGATTCACAACCGGATATGTACACTGAGTGAGGTTATAGGCTGCCGGGATGATATTATGGTCTATTTGATTTATCAAGGTCTTGATCCTTCCCTGGCGTTTAAAATCATGGAATCTGTTCGTAAAGGGAAAGGGCTCTCTGAGGAATTCGAAGAGGAAATGAGGAAAAATGAGGTACCGGAATGGTATATCGATTCATGTAAGAAGATTAAATACATGTTCCCGAAAGCCCATGCTGCAGCTTACGTCTTGATGGCTGTCCGGATTGCCTATTTTAAAGTCCATCTGCCTTTATTGTATTATGCAGCCTATTTCACAGTGCGTGCCGATGATTTTGAAATCGACGCCATGACACGGGGATCGCAGGCCATCAAAGCAAAGATGGAAGAAATCATGGTAAAGGGATTGGATGCATCCACCAAGGAAAAGAATACATTGACGGTTCTCGAACTTGCTTTGGAAATGTGTGAACGCGGATATTCCTTCGCTAAAGTTGACTTGTACAAATCCAGTGCAGATCAATTCTTAATTGAAGGAAATACTTTGATACCGCCTTTCAATTCGATACCGGGTCTTGGGACGAATGCGGCGATCAATATTGTCAATGCACGGAAAAATGGTGAATTCCTCTCCAAAGAAGACCTTCAGCAACGTGGGAAGGTTTCAAAGACCATCCTTGAATACCTTGATAAACAAGGCTGTCTGGAATCATTGCCTGAACAAAATCAGTTATCATTATTTTAAAGGGGAAACTGATTTCAAAAAGGAAGAAACAGACATGATATTTGCATAAATATCTTGATTATGGTATATTTTTATTGGAAATACTAAGAGGAACCAATGGAAAGAGTGGGGAAACCCACTCTTTCGTGTTGTATTGACCATTTAATTTTGAATCCGAAACCAAGCGCATACAACGCACGTATGGAGGAAACAAATGAGTAAAAAGGTAACGGAAGTCGTAGAGGAATTAGCATTACCAATTCTTGAAGAATTGCAGCTTGAATTAGTCGAAGTGGAGTATGTGAAGGAAGGTAAAAGCTGGTTCCTTCGAGTGTACATTGATAAAGAAACAGGCGTAGATATTGATGATTGCGGAAATGTGAGTGAAAAACTCAGTGAAAAGCTTGATGAGGTTGATCCGATTCCACAAAATTATTTTCTCGAAGTTTCATCACCCGGAGCTGAAAGGCCTCTGAAAAAAGAGAAGGATTTCCTTAATGCTATCGGTAAAAATGTTTACATAAAAACATACGAGCCCATTTTAGATGAAAAAGAATTCGAAGGAATCTTAACCAGTTTCGATGGTGAAGAAGTGACACTCGAAGTCAGAATCAAGACAAGAAAGAAAACGATCGTCATACCATTCGAAAAGGTAGCGAAAGCAAGATTGGCGATTACCTTCGCTTAAGTCAAGCAAATCATTAATTTAAATATCCGTAAGGGGGATCACCATGGGCAATGAGTTATTGGATGCTCTCTATATTTTAGAAAACGAAAAAGGAATTTCCAGGGAGGTTTTGATCGACGCGATTGAATCTGCCCTTATATCGGCATATCGCCGTAACTTTAACCAAGCACAAAATGTTCGTATCGACTTGAATCTTGGTAAAGGGACTATGCGTGTATTTGCCAGAAAAGACGTTGTTGACGAAGTGTTCGATTCACGTCTGGAAATTTCTGTTGAAGAAGCAAGAGCAATTGATCCCAACTATCAGTTAGAGGATATTGTCGAAATGGAAGTAACACCTAAGGATTTCGGCCGTATTGCTGCACAAACAGCAAAACAAGTCGTTACTCAAAGGGTGCGTGAAGCGGAACGGGGCATCATTTATGCCGAATTCATCGATCGTGAAGAGGATATCATGACTGGTATCGTTCAACGCCAGGATTCCCGATTCATTTATGTGAGCCTAGGTAAAATCGAAGCTTTGCTCCCGGTGAATGAGCAAATGCCGAATGAACAGTATAAGCCACATGATCGCATTAAAGTTTTCATCACTAAAGTTGAAAAGACTTCCAAGGGCCCGCAAATTTTTGTATCCCGTTCACATCCTGGCCTTTTAAAACGTTTATTCGAAATCGAAGTGCCTGAAATTTTTGATGGAACAGTAGAAATTAAGTCAGTTGCCCGCGAAGCAGGCGACCGTTCAAAAATCTCCGTGCACTCCGATAACGAAGAAGTAGATCCAGTCGGTTCTTGTGTAGGTCAAAAAGGACAGCGTGTCCAGGCCATCGTCAATGAATTGAAAGGTGAAAAAATCGATATCGTTAAATGGTCGGAGAATCCGGTCATTTTCGTTGCGAATGCTTTAAGCCCTTCAAAAGTACTTGAAGTTATTGTTAAAGAAGAGGAAAAGGCGACGACTGTAATCGTTCCGGATTATCAACTTTCCCTGGCAATTGGTAAGCGTGGACAAAATGCCCGTTTAGCTGCCAAGCTTACAGGCTGGAAAATTGATATCAAGAGTGAAACGGAAGCCCGCGAAGCTGGTATTTATCCTGTGGAAGAACAGGAATTCCTTTTGAGCAGAGATAGTTATGTTACTGAAGAGGAAACAGATTTCGAAGAGGATAACGAGTAATTCGAGGTGAAAAAAGATGAATAGCCGAAAAAAAATCCCGATGCGTAAATGTGTGGCTACAGGCGAAATGAAGCCGAAGAAAGAACTCATTCGCATCGTTCGATCTAAAGAAGGGGAAGTCAGCCTTGATCCTACCGGAAAGAAATCTGGAAGGGGAGCTTATTTGACTCTTGATCGGGATGTTATCGAGCTGGCCAAAAAGAAAAATGTGCTGGCTAATCACCTTAGTACCCAAATCGATTCTTCCCTTTATGAACAATTGCTTGAATTAGTGAATAAGGAGAAAAACTAACACCATGACCCAACAACAACAATGGATGTCTCTATTAGGTTTGGCCAATCGAGCACGCAAGCTAATTTCGGGTGAAGAATTAGTGGTTAAAGAGATTAGAAGCGGTAATGCCAAAGTTGTTATTTTATCCGCGGACGCTTCAAAAAACACTGAAAAAAAAATATCTGATAAGTGCGCATTTTATCAGGTTCCTTTAAAAAGAGTCGAAAGCAGGTCATTGCTCGGCCATGCGATAGGCAAGGATGCTAGAGTTGCCGTCGCAGTTCTGGATGAAGGTTTTGCACAAAAACTCCGAACGCTGCTCGATTAAATTTTACGGGGGTGAACGTATGACAAAATTGCGTGTATATGAATATGCAAAACAAAAGAACGTTTCAAGCAAGGATGTAATAAATAAACTTAAAGAAATGAATATAGAGGTAACAAACCATATGACAGCATTAGACGATTCAACTGTAAATAAATTAAACGATTCAATCAAACCTAAAAACGAAGATAAAAGCCAAGAACCAAAAGCTAACGCTACGGTTGCGAAGTACGAAGCTGAGGCGGATGAAAAGAGCACAGTCAATAAAGAAAAACTGAAGAAGAAACCACCAGTTAAACCTGTAGGGACGAAAAAACCAACAGGTCAGTTCAACAAAGGTCGCAATAACAAGAATAAAAATAATAAACAAAGACAACAAGCGCCTCAGGCACCTGTAACAAAACGTAAAGAAAGGGAACTTCCTGAGAAAATTACGTTTTATGAGTCTTTGACGGTTATGGAACTTGGAAAAAAACTTCACCGTGAACCTTCTGAAATCATTAAAAAACTCTTTATGCTTGGTGTTATGGCAACAATCAACCAGACTTTGGATAAAGATGCAATTGAATTGATTTGTGCGGAATACGGTGTAGTGGCCGAAGAAGAGATTCGTATCGACCTAACAGACCTGGAATCACTTGTAACTGAGGACGCTTCTGAAGATTTGATTGAACGTCCGGCTGTCGTGACGATCATGGGTCACGTCGACCATGGTAAAACGACATTGCTTGATTCTATACGCCATACAAAAGTAACTGAAGGCGAAGCAGGCGGAATCACTCAGCATATCGGTGCTTATCAAGTTAAAGTTAACGATAAGAAAATAACATTCCTGGATACACCAGGCCATGCTGCGTTTACAACAATGCGTGCCCGCGGTGCACAAGTTACCGATATCACCATCCTTGTCGTCGCTGCGGATGATGGCGTTATGCCTCAAACGATTGAAGCGATCAACCATGCTAAAGCGGCAGAAGTTCCAATTATCGTCGCTGTCAATAAGATGGATAAAGAAGCTGCCAATCCGGACCGTGTCATGCAAGAATTGACAGAGCACGGTTTAGTTTCTGAAGCATGGGGAGGAGATACGATCTTCGTACCAATTTCAGCTAAAAACGGTGAAGGCATCGACAGCTTGCTTGAAATGATTCTTCTTGTCAGTGAAGTGGAAGAGTATAAAGCTAATCCATCTCGTAAAGCAAATGGAACTGTCATCGAAGCACGTTTGGATAAAGGGCGCGGATCGGTTGCCACTTTGCTAGTTCAAAACGGAACGTTGAAAATCGGCGATCCGATTGTTATCGGTAATACATTCGGACGTGTCCGTGCTATGGTTAACGATCTTGGACGCCGTGTTAAGGATGCAGGTCCATCAACACCGGTTGAAATCACAGGATTGAACGAAGTGCCACAGGCCGGCGATCGTTTCATCGTCTTTGAAGATGAGAAAACAGCCCGTCAAGTTGGGGAAGTGCGTGCACAAAGGCAACTTGCTTCACAACGTAATGAAAAATCCCGTGTAACCCTGGATACATTGTTCGAACAAATGAAAGAAGGGGAAATTAAAGAATTGAACATCATTTTAAAGGCTGATGTTCAAGGTTCTGCGGAAGCAGTAGCCGCTTCCCTGAATAAAATAGAAGTGGAAGGCGCTAAAGTAAAAATCATACACACTGGCGTCGGTGCTATCACAGAGTCTGACATCATCCTTGCTACAGCTTCGAATGCAATCGTCATCGGATTCAACGTCCGTCCTGACGTGAATGCGAAGCGTGCAGCTGAATCAGAAAATGTTGATGTCCGCCTTCACCGCATCATTTATAAAGCGATCGAAGAGATCGAGTCAGCTATGAAAGGGATGCTTGACCCTGAATTCGAAGAAAAAATTATCGGTCAGGCTGAAGTCCGTACGACTTTCAAAGTATCCAAGGTTGGTACGATTGCCGGTTCTTACGTTACAGAAGGAAAAATCACTCGTGACAGCGGAATTCGCTTAATTCGTCAAGGTGTCGTCATTTTCGAAGGTGAAATTGATGCATTGAAACGCTTTAAAGATGATGTAAAAGAAGTGGCAACGAACTATGAGTGCGGTATTACGATTAAAAATTATAACGACCTTAAAGAAGGCGATGTAATTGAAGCGTATGTTATGGAAGAGATTGAACGTAAATGATCGTTGGCTCTGTCCAATGTGAATGCATCATCCATGACACCCATTCTTTGAAAGAAAAACGGGCCGTGCTTCAGCGTGTCATGACACGGCTTAAGCAGAAGTTCAATATTTCTGTAGCAGAAACCGATTTTCAGGATTTATGGCAGCGGACAACGATTACTATCGTTACCGTAACATCCTCACGGAAGGCTACTGAACGGGAACTTCAAAATGCCCTTAAATTTCTAGATTCTTTTCCGGAACTAGAGCGAACAATAACAGATATAGACTGGCTTTAGGCTATCGAGGTGATATTATGAGCCTTCGTTCAAATCGTGTTGGCGAACAAATGAAAAAAGAGCTGAGTGAAATTATCGGCCGAAAAATTAAAGATCCAAGAATCGGATTTGTTACTGTGACGGATGTCGCGGTTACAGGCGATTTACAACAGGCAACAGTTTATATTTCCGTTTTGGGTGACCAGGAACAAAGGGAGAAAACCCTGCAAGGTCTAGCTAAGGCGAAAGGATTCATGCGTTCAGAAATTGGGCAGCGGATCCGCCTTCGCAAAACCCCTGAGCTGTTTTTTGAATTTGATGAATCGGTCGATTATGGTAATCGTATCGAGTCGTTGATTTCCCAAATCAATAAACCGGCTGAAAAAGACGAGGAATAAGCAAGCAGTAAAAGGAGGCCGACTCAATAAGTGCTTTGCACTTCTTGAAGTCGGTCTCTTTTTTTTGAAAAATGGATATGTAAAAAAACGAAAAACACCTATCGAAATGGGAATTCATTTTGCTTTATGATAGTAATTTAGGGTGTTTTATAAATGATGAGGTGAAAGCGTGAACGGTATTCTTCCATTATGGAAACCCAAGGGATTGACATCCCATGATTGTGTTTTTAAATTAAGAAAGATCCTAAAGACTAAAAAGGTTGGGCACACAGGTACTTTAGATCCTGATGTAACAGGGGTTTTACCTATTTGTATTGGCAGGGCAACCAAGATAGCCGAATATTTGACAGAAGCCGGTAAAGCGTATGAAGGGGAAGTGACCCTTGGTTTTTCCACGACAACTGAAGACGCAAGCGGTGAAAAAGTGGAAGAGAAAAAGGTTGATCAAGTGATTCAGCGTAAACGGATTCTGGAAGTGCTGGAATCACTGACTGGAAAGATTGAACAGACGCCGCCAATGTATTCAGCAGTAAAGGTAAACGGGAAGAAGTTATATGAATATGCCCGTGCAGGGGTGGAAGTGGAGAGGCCGACAAGGGAGGTCACCATTTATGATATTAATCTTCTCGATGATCGTTCTGAATTTAAAGGGGAAACCATCTCTTTTCGGTTTCGCGTCAAATGCAGCAAAGGAACGTATATTCGGACGCTTGCAGTCATGATGGGGGAAGAATTGGGTTTTCCTGCCCATATGTCAGACTTGACACGTATTGAATCAGCAGGTTTTAAGCAGGAGGATTGTTTCACATTTGCTGAAGTGGAAGACTTCATGGAAAGTGGACAAACGGATAAATTTCTGCTGCCTTTGGAACGGGGATTATTTCATTTGCCCAAATTTCAGATTAGTGATAAAGTAGCAAAGAAAGTACTTAACGGTGCGGTATTGGAACAAACAAAGGATGTTGTTGTTGATAAAGGGATGCCTTTTGTTATGGTCGACCCAGCAGATAAGGCCATTGCCATTTATCAAATACATCCGACAAAAGAGGGATTAATTAAACCTGTAAAAGTATTGGCACAAGAATTATAGACCGTTTTACCGTCGGAAAGAGGAGATTGAAAGGTGAAAGTGATCGCAATAGAGCATCCTCATCAATTTAATTCGGATGATTTTCCCGAGCTTGTAATGGCGCTTGGATTTTTTGATGGTATACATAAAGGTCATCAGATTGTTATTCAGACCGCCAAGCAAAAAGCCGATGAAATGAATCTTAAGTCAGCAGTAATGACATTTGACCCGCATCCTTCTGCAGTACTGGGTAGGAAAACGGAAAATATCCGCTATATCACTCCACTTGAAGATAAGGTGGATATCATAGAGTCGATGGAGATAGATTATTTATTCATTGTCCATTTCAGCAAGGAATTTGCTTCGGTTCTGCCGCAGCGGTTCGTTGACGAATACATTGCCGGGCTGAATGTCCGTCACATAGTTGCAGGCTTTGATTATTCCTACGGTCGCTATGGTCAAGGATCGATGGAAGATTTGCCTGTTTATGCACAGGGCAGATTTTCACAGACAGTCGTCGCAAAACAGACAATTGAAGATGAAAAGGTTAGCTCGACGAGAATCAGGGAAACTCTCGGTAACGGTAGCTTTACCGACTTTTATCATTTGGCTGGCCGCCGCTATTTAACGAAAGGTCATGTCGTTCACGGTGAAAAGCGGGGCAGGAAATTGGGTTTCCCCACCGCTAATATTGATGTGGGTGATGATTATATTTTTCCTGCTGCCGGCGTATATGCCGTCAGGATCAAAATAAGCGGTAAATGGTATAAAGGGGTTTGCAATGTCGGTTACAAACCTACATTCCACGAAGAAAAACCTAAATATCCGACTGTAGAGGTTCATGCCTTGGAGTTCTCGGGAGATATTTATGGCAACCAAGTCTCGGTTGAGTGGCATATAAGACTTCGGAGTGAGCAGAAATTTTCCGGACTTGAAGCATTGGTCGCTCAGATCGAAACGGATAAGCAAAATGCCATAGCCTATTTTGCAAAGCTTGAAGGATAAAAGACAAGACTTGCAATTTTAATGAAAAACATGTATTCTATTGTATGTATGAAAATAACCATTGCTTGGCTAGTCGAGACTCCGACGCTGGCTCGGTAATAGGTGATTTTACAGAATTTTAGGAGGAATAATAACATGGCAATTACACAAGTACGCAAAAACGAACTTATCGCTGAGTTCAGAACTCACGATACTGACACTGGGTCTCCAGAAGTTCAAATCGCAGTATTAACAGAAGAAATCAACAACTTGAACGGTCACTTACGCACACACAAAAAAGACCACCATTCACGTCGTGGTCTTCTAAAAATGGTAGGTAAACGTCGTAATCTTTTAACTTACCTACGTAACAAAGACGTTACTCGTTACCGTACACTAATTAACAAATTAGGTCTACGTAGATAATTTTTTCAGGAAGGCGGGAAATTTCCCGCTTTTTTGATGTTAATCAAATGATTTGGACGTATTCTACTTAAGGCTGGGCCTTCGTCCTTGGGACTCGGCAGGAGCCGGGTCCTTTTCCATTTATAAATGATCGGGATATACATAATCAAATGAATGAAATTTTTATTCATTTTACTGTTAATGCTTGTTTTTTTCGTGCATAATAGGAATAGTTTGGTTTTAACTCGAGTTCAGTTACTTTTCACATATAAATGATTTATCCAATACAGGTTTAGGTAAACTAAGCCTCTAAGTGAAGATTCAGAGAGGGGTTTAATAAATGGGACAGGAAAAACATACGTATTCATTTGACTGGGCCGGCCGTAATGTAACGGTAGAGATAGGGCAATTGGCCAAACAAGCGAACGGGGCAGTTTTAGTCCGTTATGGAGAAACTGCTGTATTAAGTACAGCGACGGCTTCAAAGGAACCTAGAAATGTCGACTTTTTCCCTTTAACAGTCAACTATGAAGAAAGACTATATGCAGTCGGTAAAATTCCGGGAGGCTTCATTAAACGTGAAGGACGACCGAGTGAAAGGGCAATTCTTGCAAGCCGCTTGATTGACCGTCCAATCCGTCCGCTTTTCGCCGATGGCTTCAGGAATGATGTTCAAATCATCAGCATGGTCATGAGTGTCGATCAGGATTGTTCTACGGAAATGGCAGCTATGCTAGGTTCTTCACTTGCACTTTCAGTTTCCGATATTCCGTTTGAAGGTCCAATTGCCGGAGTTGTAGTGGGGAGGATCAATAATGAATTCATTATTAACCCTACTGTCGACCAACTAGCTAAAAGTGACATCAATCTGACGGTTGCCGGCACTAAAGATGCTATCAACATGGTTGAAGCCGGAGCAAATGAAGTACCAGAGGAAACGATGCTTGAAGCAATCATGTTTGGACATGATGAAATCAAGAAGATCATTGCATTCCAAGAGAAAATCGTTGCTGAAATCGGCAAGGAAAAAATGCAGGTCACTTTATATCAAGTGGATGCAGAACTGGAAGCAGAAGTTAAAGGCCTATGTGAAGCAGACTTGAACAAAGCTGTACAAGTTCAGGAAAAGCATGCTCGTGAAGACGCGATCAAAGAAGTAAAAGATCGTGTATTGGGTCATTATGAGGAAGAAACTGATGAAGAAAAATTAAAGCAAATCAAAGAAATCCTGAATAAATTGGTCAAATCCGAAGTCCGCCGTTTAATCACGGAAGATAAAGTGCGTCCGGATGGCCGTAATCCTGACGAAATCAGACCATTATCATCAGAAGTTACGATTCTGCCTCGTACACATGGTTCCGGATTGTTCACACGCGGACAAACCCAAGCTCTATCCATCTGTACATTAGGTGCGCTTGGTGATGTGCAGATTCTGGACGGACTTGGAACCGAAGAGTCAAAACGTTTTATGCACCACTATAACTTCCCGCATTTCAGTGTCGGTGAAACTGGCCCTATCCGTGGGGCAGGACGCCGCGAAATCGGTCATGGTGCACTTGGTGAAAGGGCATTGGAGCCTGTTATTCCAAACGATAAAGACTTCCCTTATACAATCAGACTTGTTTCTGAAGTGCTTGAATCAAACGGTTCAACATCACAAGCAAGTATTTGTGCAAGCACGTTGGCAATGATGGATGCAGGTGTTCCATTGAAGGCTCCAGTTGCCGGTATTGCCATGGGTCTTGTCAAATCAGGTGAGCACTATACAATCTTAACGGATATTCAAGGCATGGAAGACCATCTGGGAGACATGGACTTTAAAGTCGCAGGTACTTCAAAAGGTGTTACTGCCCTGCAAATGGATATTAAGATTGAGGGTCTTTCAAGAGAGATCCTTGAAGAAGCTTTACTTCAAGCCAAACATGGCCGGATGCATATTTTGGAATCAATGATGTCAACAATCAATCAACCGCGTGAGCAGTTATCCAAATATGCTCCAAAAATCGTTACGATGTCCATAAATCCGGATAAGATCCGTGATGTGATTGGACCGAGCGGAAAACATATCAACAAAATCATTGAAGAAACTGGCGTGAAAATCGACATCGAACAAGATGGAACGGTATTCATATCCTCTACTGATGAACCAATGATTCAAAAAGCGAAGAAAATCATTGAGGATATCGTACGTGAAGTCGTAGTGGGCGAACTATACTTAGGTAAAGTTAAACGTATCGAAAAGTTCGGTGCCTTCGTTGAAATCTTCAACGGTAAAGACGGTTTGGTACATATTTCTGAACTGGCTGAAGAAAGAGTCGGAAAAGTGGAAGATGTCGTTTCACTTGGCGATGAATTATTGGTTAAAGTTACTGAGATCGATAAGCAAGGAAGGGTAAACCTTTCCCGTAAAGCGGTCTTGAAAGAGCAAAAAGAGGCAGCCAACCCTTCTCAATCGTAATGAAAAATGAAATCCGGCATGCGGTTCCTTGTGAATCTGCATGCTTTTTTTGTTTAAAGTATGGGAATATCCATAGTGTGAATGGCGTTAAAAGGATGTCAAGTTCTACCTTGTCCGTTTTCTTCATACATTTTGGTATGAAGGGGGCGTAAAAAATGAATAATAAATGGAAGCAGATAGTTGCGATAAGTGCCATTGCAGGTATATCATGGTTATTAGTGCAAAATCCATATACACAAATTTATTTGACCCAATTAACCGATGATTCAGTTGCTTCAATGAAGCAAGAAGACGAGCTTCTTTTACAAATAAAAGAATCAACAAAAAAATATGAGATTGCACCACAGGATGCACGAATAGATTCTGTCTGGAAAACCGTTCCTGCATATAACGGCCTGAAGGTAAATATTGATGATTCGTATAAAGCCATGAAGAAGGAGGGCGTGTTCGATAAGGATAAGCTGGTGTTTCAGCAGGTTCCTGCGAAGATACATATGGAGGATCTGGATCCGGCTCCGATCTACCGGGCCCATCCCGAAAAGCCAGTCGTTTCATTTTTAATCAATGTAGCCTGGGGGAATGAATACTTACAAGATATGTTGGCCGTGTTAAAAAAGTATAATGTCAAGGCCACTTTTTTCCTGGAAGGCAATTGGACCAAGAAAAACCCAGATTTAGCCAAAATGATCATGGGTGGCGGACATGAAATTGGAAATCATTCTTATTCACATCCCGATATGAAAAACATCTCCGCACAAGCTACACGTGAGGAAATTCGAAAAACGAACGAAGTCATTGAAGCGGTGACGGGTTTGAAAATGAAATGGTTCGCACCACCAAGTGGAAGCTACCGGGACGAAACGGTGAAAATCGCGGATTCTTTCGGTATGGAGACCGTCATGTGGAGTGTGGATACGATCGACTGGCAAAAGCCAAGCCCTGAAGTCCTTCAACAAAGAGTGCTTTCTAAGGTACACCCCGGAGCATTTATATTGATGCATCCGACGGAATCTACTGCAAAATCATTGGAAACGTTAATAATTGAAATGAAAAAGAAAAACTTGGATGTTGTTACCGTTTCGGAAGCAGTAGATGAAGAGCGATCGAATCCATAAAGTATTGGTTACGATAGCAGCATAGAATGATTGGGAGGAATGTTAGTTGATTAAGAAATACACGTGTCAAAATGGAGTTAGAATTGTATTGGAAAATATTCCAACTGTACGCTCTGCAGCAATTGGAGTATGGATCAAAACAGGTTCAAGAAATGAAACACCGGAATTGAATGGGGTATCACATTTCTTGGAGCATATGTTCTTCAAAGGGACAGCTACGAGAAATGCGCGTGAAATTGCCGAGTCATTCGATAGTATTGGCGGACAGGTGAATGCATTCACTTCAAAAGAGTATACATGCTATTATGCTAAAGTAATGGATAACCATGCAAGCTATGCGCTTGAAATCCTTGCTGATATGTTCTTCAACTCAACATTTGATGGTGAAGAATTGAAAAAAGAAAAAAATGTCGTCTACGAAGAAATCAAAATGTACGAAGACACACCAGATGACATTGTCCATGACCTCTTAAGCAAGGCGGTATATGAAAATCATCCCCTTGGCTATCCGATACTTGGCACGGAAAATACGCTTGAAACGTTCAATAGTGATACATTAAAAAAATACGTCCATGACATGTATACACCAGATAAAGTAGTTGTATCCATTGCTGGGAATGTAGATGAAAAAATGATTAAGGAAGTCGAAAGCTACTTTGGCTCGTATCAAGGAGGGGAAGATCGTCTTGAATTGGTCAAGCCTACCTTCCATGAAAATAGGATCACCCGTAAAAAAGATACGGAACAAGCCCATTTATGCCTTGGCTACAAAGGGTTGGAAATTGGCAATGATAAAACATACAGCCTGATTACTTTGAATAATATTCTTGGAGGAAGCATGAGCAGCCGCTTATTCCAGGACGTCAGGGAGCAACGAGGCCTTGCCTATTCCGTATATTCCTATCATTCCAGCTATCAAGATAGCGGTATGGTGACGGTATATGGGGGGACAGGCACAAATCAGCTTGACAGCCTGTATGAAACCATTCAGGAAACACTGGATACTCTAAAAAGGGATGGCATTACGGAAAAGGAATTACGGAATAGTAAAGAGCAACTTAAAGGCAGCTTGATGCTTAGCCTTGAAAGCACGAATAGCCGCATGAGCCGGAACGGAAAAAATGAGCTGATGTTAGGTGAGCACCGTTCCCTTGATGATATCATCATCAAGATTGACGAGGTGACGGAGGATACCGTCAATGAATTGGCAAACCAGATCTTTACGGAACATTCATTGTCATTAGTGAGCCCGTTGGAAAACTGGGATAAATAATGACGGACAAGTCTGCACCTTCCTTTAATTAATGGGAGGTCAGGCTTTTTTTCTTTGCATGCGGGAGGGTCCAATGTTATGGACAATATTTGGATAAATGCCTTCTAAGTTTACCTTTTTCGGATATAGATTGAATAGAAGGCCAAAAAGGGGGAACCAAATTTGAGGTTGAGCGAATTGAGCGGTAAGGAAATAGTCGATGTGAATAGGGCGGAAAGATTAGGGATCCTTGGTCAGACTGATTTGGAAATAGATGAAACTGGACAAATTACCTCATTGATCATCCCATCTGTCAAATGGTTCGGCCTTTTAAGGAATGGCAGTGAAATAAGAGTTCCTTGGGAACATATAAAAAAAATCGGTGCGGATATGGTCATCATTGACTTTCAGGAAGGACTTTCACTTAAAGACGGAGAGCATATGGACGGATGATCACGCTCGCGCCAGGCTCCTTGAACTTCATGGCATACAAGCTCGAAAACGCCTTAGCTGGCAATAGCTATGGCGTTTTTTCTTTTCTTATCACCGTTTTTTAAGTGAAAACATAAGATGGCAGGGTAACTAGAGAATGTAGCAAAAACCGAATTGCTTCCTGAAGGAATTTTATATCATGAGGCAAGGAATGTTTAGGATCTTTTATATAAAGAAGGTGACGGTTTTAATGCTCACAGGCATGCAAATCGCTGTAATTGGTGGAGATGCGCGTCAGCTTGAAGTTGTCCGTAAACTGACGGAGCTGGATGCAAAGCTATTATTGGTAGGTTTTGAACAGCTCGACCATGCTTTTACCGGAGCGGTTAAGGAAAAAATGGAAGATATAAACTTCAAGGAATTAGATTCAGTTATTTTACCTGTCCGGGGCACGGATTCAGATGGGAAAGTAGAAACGATTTTTTCCAGTGAAGAGGTTGTTTTGACTGAAGAAATGATAAAAAATACCCCGGCACATTGCATTTTTTATGCAGGAATCAGTAACGACTACCTTAATGAGATATTCAAGAAAGTGGATCGCAAACTCGTTCTATTGTTCGAACGTGATGATGTGGCTATTTATAATTCGATTCCCACTGTTGAGGGGGCAATCATGATGGCAATTCAACATACGGATTTTACTATCCATGGATCGAATGTAGCCGTTCTCGGTCTGGGAAGGGTCGGAATGAGTGTAGCCCGGTCATTCCATGCACTTGGAGCAAAAGTGAAGGTGGGGGCAAGAAAAAGCGAAGATATTGCGAGGATCAGTGAAATGGCATTAGCCCCTTTTCATTTAAATGAACTCGCTGCAGAAATGAAAGATGTTGATATATGTATCAATACGATTCCTTTTCCGATAATTACCGCAAAAGTTATAGCCAATATGCCCGTTCATACATTAATCATCGACCTTGCTTCAAAACCGGGGGGGACGGATTTTCGTTACGCTGAAAAAAGGGGAATTAAGGCGCTGTTGGCACCGAGCCTACCGGGTATAGTTGCCCCGAAAACAGCTGGTCAGATATTAGCGAATGCACTGGGACTATTGATTCAAGGCGAGTTCTTGAAAAGGAAGGGGAAAATGATATGAGTCTCAAAGGGAAACGTATTGGTTTCGGATTAACAGGATCACATTGCACATATGATGAGGTGTTTCCGGAAATAGAAAAACTTGTAAACGAAGGTGCGGAAGTCATTCCCATCGTAACATCGACTGTCCAAAACACGGAAACCCGTTTTGGAAAGGGAGAGGACTGGGTCGAAAGAATAGAAAAATTGACGGGGAACCATGTCGTTGATACAATCGTCAAAGCAGAGCCTTTAGGACCTAAATTGCCACTTGATTGCATGGTGATCGCTCCTTTAACGGGTAACTCAATGAGTAAAATGGCAAATGCACTTACCGATTCGCCAGTACTTATGGCTGCAAAAGCGACGATGAGAAATCACCGTCCAGTCGTGGTCGCGATATCAACTAATGATGCACTTGGGTTAAATGGTGTCAATCTAATGAGGCTGATGGCAGCTAAAGACATTTATTTCGTTCCATATGGCCAGGATAATCCCAAAGGAAAACCAAGTTCCATGGTTGCGAGGATGAGCATGATAAGGGATACGATCATAGCGGCATTGGAAAGGGAACAGATTCAACCTGTCATCGTTGAAAGGTTCAAGGATGATTTAGTCTGAACAAGTATTACTGCCTCAAACCAGCTTTCTAACGACTGACATATATGCATAAATTTGTAGGTTGAAGTTATGAAAAACCACTCCACTACCAGAATATTTTGTTAAAGTGCGACCCTTTGGAATGTTAATGTGTTAAAATAAATGATATTCTGAAAAAGAAGCAGTAAATCCAATAAATAACTAATTTAAGAGATAGAAAAGGAGTATGTATAAATGACTGAGACACAGGGATTGCGTATTGCAGTTGTGGGAGCAACTGGGGCAGTAGGACAACAAATGATTTCAACACTCGAACAAAGGGACTTACCGATTAAGAAAATCATCTTTTTATCATCGGCTCGTTCCGCAGGAATCAAACTTACGTTTAAGGGCGAAGAAATCGAAGTGCAGGAAGCAAAACCTGAAAGCTTTGAAGGCATCGATATCGCTTTATTCAGTGCTGGTGGAAGCGTGTCTAAGGAATTGGCTCCAGAAGCAGTTAAACGCGGTGCGATAGTAGTGGATAATACAAGCGCATTCCGCATGGATGAAAATGTGCCGTTAGTCGTTCCTGAAGTAAATGAAGAAGACTTGAAACAGCATAATGGGATCATTGCAAATCCGAATTGTTCAACTATCCAAATGGTTGTGGCATTGGAACCTATTCGCAAGACATACGGCTTATCAAAAATTGTTGTTTCTACCTATCAGGCTGTTTCGGGTGCAGGTGCAGCTGCGATAAATGAATTAAAGGAACAAGCTCGCGACTTGCTTGATGAAAAAGAAATAGATCCGAAAATTTTACCGGTAAAAGGGGACGAAAAGCATTATCAAATCGCATTTAACGTCATTCCCCAAATCGATAAATTCCAAGATAACGGGTACACATTCGAAGAGATGAAAATGATTAATGAAACAAAGAAAATCATGCATATGCAAAACCTTCCAGTGGCTGCAACTTGCGTGAGGCTTCCTGTTGTAACAGGTCATTCGGAATCTGTATACATTGAAGTTGAAAAAGAAGGCATAGCGGCTTCTCAAATCAAAGAGCTAATGAAAACGGCACCTGGAATAGTGTTAGAAGATGAACCGGAACAACAAGTTTACCCTACGCCTGCTTCATCCGTCGGCAAGAATGATGTATTCGTCGGTCGGATTCGCAAAGATTTGGATGAAGATAAAGGCTTCCATTTATGGGTGGTTTCCGATAATCTATTAAAAGGAGCAGCTTGGAATTCCGTTCAAATTGCTGAGAGCCTTTTGAAATTAGGTTTGGTTACCGTTAAGTAAAAATTTTATTCTTAATGAACTCGACAGAAAATTAAATTCCAATAGGATAGAGAGTTTTTGTCAGCTTCCCGGATTGGGAAGCTGGCTTATATTTGGGGTGCATATTATGAAAATTATCGTCCAGAAATACGGTGGGACATCCGTTCGTGATGAGGAAAGCCGTTCATTCGCCAAGGGGCATATTGAAAATGCGATTAAAGAAGGCTATAAAGTGGTGGTTGTGGTTTCAGCAATGGGAAGAAAAGGCGATCCTTATGCAACGGATACCTTACTTTCCCTGGTAAATGGAGCGAAAGCCTGCCTTTCAAAACGAGAACAGGATTTACTTATGTCAGTAGGGGAAACGATATCATCTGTCGTATTTACGAACATGCTCTTGGAACATGGTATTGATGCGGTCGCATATACTGGAGCTCAAGCGGGATTCTTGACGAATACCGACTATTCAAGTGCGAAAATTATCGAAATGAAATGCGACCGTCTCATGAAAGAACTTGAGGTGAAGGATGTCGTCGTTGTAGCGGGTTTCCAGGGAGCGGCTAAAAACGGGGACATCACGACCATCGGCCGTGGTGGAAGTGATACTTCAGCCGCAGCATTAGGTGCGGCATTGCAAGCTGAACGTGTCGATATATTTACGGATGTGGAAGGAATCATGACGGCAGATCCACGTATTGCCGATCAAGCTCGTCCATTATCAATCGTTTCATATACGGAAGTTTGCAATATGGCATATCAAGGGGCGAAGGTCATTCATCCGAGAGCTGTTGAAATTGCGATGCAGGCGAAAGTCCCGATTCGGATAAGGTCAACGTACAGCGAAGGTTTGGGAACACTTGTTACTAGCATGAACAAGGGAAGTCAGGGCAGTGACATACGTGAAAGGCTCGTGACCGGGATTGCCCATGTACCAAAGATCACTCAAATCAAGGTCCGTGCGAAAAAAGATCAATATAATCTGCAGGCAGAAGTTTTCAAAGCAATGGCCAATGCCTCCATTTCAGTGGACTTTATAAATATATATCCAAGTGGCGTAGTTTATACCGTTTCCGAGGAGATGACTGAACTTGCCCTCACGATTTTGGCCGAGCTTGGTCATGAACCGGTCATTGAACGGAATTGTGCCAAGGTTTCAGTAGTCGGTGCAGGCATCAATGGAGTGCCAGGTGTTGCAGCGAAGATTGTCACAGCACTATCCGAAAAGGAAATTGCCATTCTCCAGTCAGCGGACAGCCATACGACAATTTGGGTACTCGTAAAAGAGGAAGATTTAATAGAAGCTGTTAATTCCCTGCACTATGCGTTTCAATTGCATGAAAGGGAAGTCCAATAATCAGGTTTTTTAATAAATAAAGGTTTTAAAAATTAAAGAGGTGTTAGAAATGATATTTGGTAGAGTATCAACCGCAATGGTCACCCCTTTCGATAGCAAGGGAAATGTTGATTTTCAAAAGACGACTTCATTGGTTAATTACTTATTAGCAAATGGAACCGATTCGCTTGTGCTTTCGGGAACGACAGGGGAATCCCCAACTTTATCTTCGGAGGAGAAAATTGCATTATTGCGTCATGTTTCAAAGGTTGTTGAAAAACGTGTTCCCATCATCATGGGTACAGGAAGCAACAATACGTATGCGTCCATCGAGTTGACAAAAAAAGCGGAACAAAATGGCGCCGATGCGATAATGCTGGTTGCCCCTTATTATAGTAAATCTAATCAAGAAGGTCTGTACCAGCATTTTAAGGCTATTGCAGCTAGTACGGCTCTCCCTGTCATGGTATATAATATCCCTGGGCGCGCTTCGGTTAACATTGAACCGGAAACGATCATCCGCCTTTCAAAAATTCCTAATATCGTTGCCGTTAAGGAAGCGAGCGGGGATTTAAACGCTATGACCCAAATCATAGCCGGCACGGATGAGGATTTTGCATTATATAGTGGGGACGACGCTTTAACACTCCCAGTATTGGCTATTGGTGGTGTGGGTGTAGTTTCGGTTGCTTCACATATTGCAGGTAATGAGTTGCAGAAAATAGTTGAGGCCTTCATCAGCGGAGACTTGAAAGAGGCAGCCAGGCTGCATCAGGAACTGTTACCGCTAATAAAAGGTTTGTTTGCAGCGCCAAGCCCTGCACCTGTCAAAACAGCGCTTCAGTTATATGGAATTGACGTTGGATCGGTGAGACTTCCAATCGTGCCATTGACTGAGCAGGAGCGCCTTGCATTAACCAAGGTATTAAAAAAATAAAAAGACACGGAACAAGCTGATCGGTGAAGATTGGCTTGTTTTTACATAAAGATGTATATGAATGGGATATACTTTCCGATTTCGGATAAAAAATATTTGAATTTTTTTATAATCAATCGAAACTGGATAAAAGTACTAAGGAATCTCTTACATAATAGGTTGTTTTATGTTTTATTTGATTAAATGAAAAGTCCTTCTGAAAATGGTAAGTGTTGTCATGTTTTTTGAACATCGGTTATAATGAATTCATTGGGAAATTATGAACGGGATTTTTTAAGGAGGATATTCGATTGGGTAAAGATAAAAATAATGGAATAAAAGTGATTTCTCTTGGAGGACAAGGGGAACTTGGTAAAAATATGTACGTCATTGAGGTGAACGAGGACATCTATCTTCTTGATGCAGGGTTAATGCTGCCAGAAGACGAAATGCTCGGAATCGATGCGGTTATCCCAGATATTTCGTATTTGATGGATAATAAGGAACGGGTGCAGGGAATATTCATTTCCCATGGTCATGAAGACCATATGGGAGCGCTTGCTTATGTCTTGAAATATTTGCCGGTCCCTGTTTATGGAACAAAGCTTACTCTTGCTTTAATCAAAACGAAATTAAAGGAAGATGGCTTTAACGGCCGGGCGACATTCACTGAAATCGATTCGGATTCTCTTTTAAGTTTCCCTCAAGCAGCTGTGTCTTTTTTCCGGACAAATCATAGTATTCCTGATTCCGTCGGAGTCGTGATCCACACTCGTGAAGGTGCAATCGTTTATACAGGGGATTTCAAATTCGATCAAGCAGCAACAGATCTATATAAACCGGAAATCGGTAAAATGGCCGGTATCGGTGAAGAAGGTGTCTTATGCCTGCTTTCAGATAGTACCGGAGCCGAGAGGCCAGGGTATACGACATCAGAAGCAGTTGTGGCCAAAGATATTACAGAGGTATTTCATGCTGCCTCCGGTAGGATCATCGTTGCGTGCTTCGCTTCGAATATCAACCGGATTCAACATGTTTTCAATGCAGCGGCAGCAAGTCGCAGAAAAGTTGCAGTCGTAGGGAAAAGCCTGCAACGCGTTTATGAAACAGCCTTGAACCTTGGCTACTTAAAGGTCGAAGAAGAGCTGATAATCCCAATTAATGAAATTAGCCAGTATGACGACCGTGAAATCGTCGTGTTATCGACTGGTCATCAGGGGGAACCTATCGCGGCACTTCAAAAAATGGCAAAACAGACCCATAAGCAGGTGACCATCAAAAAGGGAGACACAGTTTTGATCAGTGCATCACCCTTACAGGGCGGCGAACTTATTTTATCCAAAACCGTCGATTTGCTATACAGGGTAGGTGCGGAAGTGGTATCTGCTAATAAATATAAAGTGCACGTAACGGGTCATGGCAGCCAGGAAGAACTGAAAATGATGATCAATTTGATGAATCCTAAATTCCTCATCCCTGTACATGGGGAATACCGCCATTTATATGCCCATCAAAAAGTTGGGATTGCAGCGGGGATTAAGCGTGAAAACATCATCATTGCCGAAAAAGGTGATGTCATCGAACTTAAGGGCAATAAAATGGGCCTTTCCGGCAAAGTCTCTGCAGGAAATATCTTGATAGATGGCAGTGGTGTTGGAGATGTGGGTAATATCGTTCTTCGTGATCGGCGCTTGTTATCCCAGGATGGCATTTTGATTGTAGTGGTCACGTTGAACCGTCAGGATAAAAGCATTGCAGCTGGCCCTGAAATCATTTCAAGGGGCTTCGTATATGTTCGCGAATCAGAGAAAATGATCGGCGAAGCAACTGAAATAGTAAGTGAAATCGTAAAGAAAAATGGGTCGCGCCAACCATTTGATTGGTCCACGCTGAAGCAGGAAATGCGTGATGCGTTAAACCAATTCTTCTATGAAAAAACGAAACGCCGTCCAATGATTTTACCGATCATCATGGAATATTAAGTAAGGAACCCCTGATTTAACAGTCAGGGGTTCTTTTTCTGTTTCAAACCTCTAATATCTTGAAGAATGAAGTCCGAGTCTCGAGACATAATAAAGCTATAGGCTATAAGAGAAAGGGGTTGGCATAGTGGATAATGCACCATTACCAAATGAAAATGAAGGCAAGCAGGAAGGTAAGAATTCAACTTTAATCGAGAAAATTCAGCAGCTGGGAGCTACCAATGTTCCACAACTATCTCAGGACTCAAAAATCCATTGTTTGACGATCATTGGACAAATTGAAGGACATATGCAGCTGCCGCCTCAAAATAAAACGACCAAATATGAACATGTTATTCCGCAAATTGTGGCAATTGAACAAAATCCCAATATAGAGGGGCTGCTAGTCATTTTAAATACAGTCGGAGGAGATGTCGAAGCGGGACTAGCCATCGCAGAAATGCTGGCTTCGCTTTCAAAGCCATCCGTTTCGATTGTGCTTGGGGGAGGTCACTCGATCGGTGTGCCGATTGCAGTTTCGTGTGACCATAGCTATATTGCTGAAACAGCAACGATGACGATTCATCCCATTCGTTTGACAGGTCTGGTCATTGGCGTGCCTCAAACCTTTGAATACTTGGATAAAATGCAGGAAAGAGTCATCAAGTTTGTTACGCGGCACTCCAATGTTACGGAAGAAAGTTTTAAGGATTTAATGTTTGCTAAAGGAAATTTAACTCGAGATATCGGTACGAATGTCATTGGGGCCGAGGCAGTTGAAATCGGAATGATCGATGATGTAGGAGGAGTAGGCCAGGCCATGAGAAAACTGAATAGCTTCATGGAAGAAAGAAGGCCCAAAATTGCCGGGGAAGAGGAGGGGCTTCTGCAATGACGCTTTATACGATCGTTCCTGAAGAAATAATTTTTCCTCATCATCATGAGAAGACGGCAAATTTAATAGAAATGATCTATAATGGTGTACATGTTATGGTTGAGCATGACGGGGGCCGCACATTTCGCATTGATCGAATTGTGAGCACGGATCCTGAAGATTATATGAATGTACACATTCAGCCAGGAGCTGTCATAAATGTGTTCGAACAGATGAATCCTTAGTAAAAAAGACTAACTGAGGTAAATTATGATATACTGGAATGAAAATCAGCAGCCGCTTGGCTGCTTTATTCATTATGTGGCAAATTGTCCGCTAAGAATAAATGGTATATATATCAAGGACAGGCTCAAATTTATTTGGTATAATCAGTGAGCGAACGTTTGTTTCCTGAAGGGAAATCATGTAGTGATGTTGAATAGGAAAGTTAGAATAGTTTCATGAAGAATCAGGTGATATTATGGCAAAGAAGAAACGCAGAAAAAAGAATAGTACAGAGAAGTTAAAACTAACGCTTAAATATGAATTGATCGGCCTCACTTTAATAGGCTTGGCCATCATTGCCATTGCCAAGCTTGGAGCAGTTGGAAATGGGACGGTCTTTTTAATCCGCTTCTTCATGGGGGAATGGTATATCCTCTTTTTGTTGGGAGCAATCGCAGCTGGGTTCTATTTGATGATAAAGAGGGAGGTCCCTTACCTGTTAAAACGGCAATTCGTCGGGATGTATTTCCTTGTTGCGAGCATGCTCCTACTAAGTCATGTGACGCTGTTCAACATGCTTGCAGATGGAGGACCGTTCACGAAGCCCAGCGTCATTTCGAATACATGGGAGCTATTCTGGATGGAAGTGACCGGCAAGGCCAGCACAAAGGACCTTGGGGGCGGTATGATTGGGGCGATATTATTTGCAGCCTCATACTTTTTATTCGACGAAGCTGGATCGAAAATCGTTTCATTCCTTTTTATCATTGTAGGTGCCGTCCTATTGACCGGGAAAACGTTAGGTGAAACCCTCGGGAAGTTTTTCATGGGTCTTGGCGGCTTTTTCAAAAAGCAATGGTCTGCATTCATTGATGATATGAGAACGTGGAATGAAGACAAAAAAGAAAAGAAAAAGAATCCGGTTAAAAAGAAGAAACGGGAAAAAGAACCGGTTGAAGAAACGGATCAGCCCCTTCTGCAAGAAGAGGATACACAGCAAATGGCGACGGAGCGGATCATTTCCAGCTTTGCTGATAAAGCCTATAGCGACGAAGACGAAATAATTCCGGTCGTTACGGAACCTGCCGCTGATAATAAAGAGGACCAGGATGATGCCGTTCCGCCTATGAATTTTACGGAAGTGGAGAATAAAGAATATCTTTTACCGCCTCTTTCTTTATTATTGCAGCCAAAAAAAACGGACCAAAGCGGAGAATACCAATTGATCCATGAAAATGCGGCTAAGCTTGAGCGCACCTTTCATAGCTTTGGAGTGAAAGCGAGGGTCACTCAAGTTCATTTAGGCCCAGCCGTAACCAAATACGAAGTTCATCCGGACGTAGGGGTGAAGGTAAGTAAAATTGTCAGCCTATCCGATGACTTGGCCCTTGCACTGGCCGCAAAGGATATTAGAATCGAAGCTCCGATTCCGGGAAAATCGGCTATCGGAATAGAAGTGCCCAACTCCGAAGTGGCGATGGTGTCATTAAGGGAAGTTTTAGAGGCCAAGGAAGTTGACAAGCCTGACGCAAAACTGCAAATAGGCCTAGGTCGGAACATTTCCGGTGAAGCGGTTAAGGCGGAGCTCAATAAAATGCCGCATTTACTAGTGGCTGGTGCTACTGGCAGCGGGAAATCCGTTTGTATCAACGGGATTATCACCAGCATCCTGATGCGGGCAAAACCGCATGAAGTAAAAATGATGATGATCGATCCAAAAATGGTGGAGCTGAATGTCTATAATGGAATTCCCCACTTACTCGCACCTGTAGTGACAAATCCAAAGAAAGCTGCACAGGCTTTGCAAAAAGTGGTCAGTGAAATGGAAAGGCGCTATGAGCTATTTTCTCATTCCGGTACGCGTAATATTGAAGGCTACAATGATTATATTAACCGATATAACATCGAAGAAGATGCCAAACAACCGCTCTTGCCTTATATCGTAGTCATTGTCGATGAGCTGGCGGATTTAATGATGGTCGCCTCAAATGATGTAGAGGATGCCATCACACGGCTTGCGCAAATGGCACGTGCCGCAGGCATCCACTTGATAATTGCCACTCAGCGGCCATCCGTAGATGTAATTACAGGGGTCATTAAAGCGAACATCCCATCTCGGATTGCTTTTAGTGTCTCATCAATGACTGATTCGAGAACGATCCTCGACATGGGCGGAGCTGAAAAACTGTTAGGCCGGGGTGACATGCTCTTCCTGCCAGCAGGAGCTTCAAAACCGGTTCGCGTCCAAGGTGCCTTTTTGTCCGACAATGAAGTCGAGGAAGTTGTCACATATGTCATTTCACAGCAAAAAGCACAATACAACGAAGAGATGATACCCGATGAAATTGCAGAAACTTCAAATGGTGAAGTCGAAGATGATTTATATGGGGATGCCGTGTCCTTGATCGTAGAAATGCAGACTGCATCGGTTTCCATGCTGCAGCGCCGTTTCCGGATTGGCTATACGCGGGCAGCGAGATTGATTGATGAAATGGAAGCGAGGGGAATTGTCGGTCCATATGAAGGCAGTAAACCACGAAATGTATTGGTCACTAAAGATGAACAGGATGAAGCGCATTCATCATAAGTAAAAAAACCGGGCAGCAGCCCGGTTTTTTAATTATTCATCGCCTCGTCTAAATGTTTAAGGCAGAAGTCGGTAATCATCGCTTCTTCATCTTCTTCTAAATCGAATTCGAGTGCGCCCTCATTACCTTTTTCAAAAATATCATATTTAATCAATTTTCCCATTTGCTCTTCCGCTGCAAAAAGCACCCGGATATATAAACCATTTTCTGAAAAGAGCTCATCCTCTTCAGGCACTTCAATATCCAAGAACAACTCGTAACGTTCCCCGGACAAAATACCAAATGGATCATTCAATTTTTCGATCGTGTATTCTGTAATCTTTAACATCTTGTGTACATCCCTTCAAAGAAGATAAATCCTATTATACAGGAAAACAGCATCTTGAACAGAGCTGCATTCATTTTGCATTTTCAAAAAATATTTATCTGATTTAGGAGAATAATCGTACAAATTCCGGGGCTTTTTCTAGATTAAAAGACACAGGGAAGGGTAATTTCTCCTAAATTCTTTTAAAGTAAATAGTAAAACACTATTTATTTATGTCAAAAAAAATGTTATATTATTTTCGATTAGTAGGAATGATTCAACATCAGAGGTCTGATGTCTTAAGAAATTAGCTGGGGGAAACTGTATGTCAATAAAATCAGATAGTCGACATTTATATTTGCAGGTCATTGATTACCTGAAGCAGGATATTGAAGCTGGAGTCTATCAGGAAAATGAAAAATTCCCTTCAGAATTCGATCTTGCAAAAAAATTGGGAGTTAGTAGGGCGACACTTCGAGAAGCGCTGCGAATTTTAGAAGAAGAAAACATCATCATTCGCCGCCATGGAGTTGGGACTTTCGTCAATCCGAAACCTCGGTTCACTTCAGGTATCGAGCAATTAAAAAGTGTCACGAACATGATTGAAGAGGCAGGAATGAAACCGGGTACGATTTTCTTAAGCTCGACGGCCCAAGAACCTACAGAAGAGGATATACGCAGGTTTTCGTGTTCGACAGATGAACGCATCGTCATCATCGAACGAGTAAGGACTGCGAATGGGGAGCCAGTTGTCTACTGTATTGACAAAATTCCTGAATCTATACTATCAGAAAATTTTGACCGTAATGATGAGTCTCTTTTAGATATTTTGGAAAGAGATGCGCATCGAAAAATTACGCATGCCGTAGCAGAGATTGAGCCTATTGGATATCATGAGAAAGTTTCTCCTATCCTTAAATGCTCGCCAGAAGCCGCACTACTCGTTCTAAAGCAGATGCATCTGGATGATTGGGACCAGCCTATCCTGTATTCTGTAAACTACTTTAAAGCCAATATGTTCAGCTTTCATGTTCTTCGTAAACGTGTGTAGGTCTTAACTCTGCATACGGGTGAATGCAAGCGTTTGTTTCGGTTCCGAAAAAGTCGATCAAGCGGATGCAAAAAAAATTAACGAGAAGTGAAAACGCAAACATGAATGACTTTTCAGAACATTCCTGCTCAAAAAACTATGTAAAACTAGGGGGATAAAAATTGAAAAAGCGCAAATTAGGACTAGCTCTTTCACTTGTTCTTGCAGCCGGTACGCTACTGGGAGCATGTGGTAACTCAGAGAATGATGATAAAGAATCTTCAAATGGGAAAAACAAAGATAACTTCACTGTTGCAATGGTAACTGATACTGGCGGCGTGGATGACGAGTCGTTCAACCAATCCGCTTGGAAGGGCATTCAGGAATTCGGTAAGGATAATGGTCTGGAAAAAGGTAAGGATGGCTACAACTACCTGCAATCTAAATCTGATGCAGATTACGCTAAAAACCTGAATACGCTTGTACGTGAAGATTACCAACTAATCTATGGTATCGGTTTTCTTTTAGCCGAAGCTGTTGGTGAAGTGGCCGACCAACGTCCGGATTCAAACTTTGCCATCGTGGATACAGTTGTAGATAAAAAGAATGTAGCCAGCATCAATTTTAAAGAGCAGCAAGGTTCATTCCTTGTAGGTGTAATTGCCGGTCTGCAAACGAAAACAAACAAGGTCGGTTTTATCGGCGGAGTTGAATCTGAATTAATCAAGAAATTCGAAGTTGGCTTTAAGGCTGGGGTTTTATCTGTAAATCCGGATGCGAAAGTTGAAGTTAAATATGCCGGAGATTTCAATAAAGCTGATATCGGTAAATCCACAGCAGGCTCCATGTATTCTTCAGGCATCGATATCATTTATCATGCTGCTGGCGGAACTGGAAAAGGTGTATTCACTGAAGCAGTCGAGCAAAAGCAAAAAGATCCTAAGAGGGAAATCTATGTTATCGGTGTAGATAGCGACCAAGCTAAATTAGGGGCAGTTCCTGGAACTGACGACAACATCACACTTACTTCCATGCTAAAACGTGTTGACGTGGCAGTTAAAGACCTTTCCGAGAAAGCGAAAGAAGGAAACTTCCCAGGCGGAAAAGTAATTGAGTACGGTATCGAAGAAAATGGTGTAGGCATTTCCGATACAAAAGATAACGTAACAGAAGAATCTTTAAAAGCGGTCGAAGAGTGGACAGAAAAAATTAAATCAGGTGAATTCGTAGTTCCGGGAACGGATGAAGAATTCAAAAAACTTGATTTATAATCTCTAATGCCAGAAAGAATAGGGAGGCGAATTGCCCTCTATTCTTTCTTTTCCCAATTGGTCTTTGCAACTGAAAAATATCGAATGAAAAACTATGATAGAATCGTAGTTTTTCATTTGGTTTTTTTAAAAAAATCAATAAGCTAGTAGATGCAATTAAATGATTTTAAGAATATTTACACTCATTTTAGGAGTTGATAATACGTGGAATATGTAATTGAGATGCTTAATATCCGTAAGGAATTCCCCGGCATCGTCGCAAATGATAACGTTACCCTTCAGGTTAAAAAAGGGGAGATTCACGCATTATTAGGTGAAAATGGCGCGGGCAAATCCACATTGATGAATGTTTTATTCGGCTTATACCAGCCTGAACAGGGAGAAATCCGTGTGAACGGCAAGCCAGTCAAGATTACCAGTCCTAACATTGCCAATGATTTAGGGATTGGGATGGTCCATCAGCATTTTATGCTCGTAGACCCCTTTACAGTAACAGAAAATATCATTTTAGGAAAAGAACCATCAAAAGCGGGTAAAATCGATTTAAAAGAAGCGAGCGAGGAAGTTAGGAAACTATCGGAACAATATCAGCTTCGTGTTGACCCCTATGCGAAAATTGCCGATATTTCAATAGGGATGCAGCAGCGTGTCGAGATTCTTAAAACGCTATACCGTGGTGCGGAGATATTGATTTTTGATGAGCCGACAGCTGTATTGACTCCTCAAGAAATCAAGGAATTGATTTATATTATGAAAGCCCTTATCAAAGAGGGGAAATCCATCATTTTAATTACACACAAACTTAAGGAAATCATGGAGGTTTGTGACCGGGTAACGGTAATACGCAAAGGCCAAGGAATTGGTACAGTGAATGTCAACGAAACGAATCCTAACGAATTGGCCAGCTTAATGGTCGGTAGGGAAGTTCTGTTCAAGACGGAAAAAACGGCAGCTATTCCTTCGGATGTAGTTCTCGAGGTCCGGGAACTGGAAGTCAAGGATTCCCGGGGCGTTTCAGCTGTTCGGAACTTGGATTTAACTGTCCGTGCAGGAGAAATTGTCGGTATTGCCGGTGTTGATGGAAATGGACAATCCGAACTAATTGAAGCATTGGCTGGCCTAAGGAAGACAACCGCAGGTTCGATAAAGCTAAATGGAAAAGAAATCAGGAATTTGAAGCCGCGTAAAATCACTGAAGCAGGTGTCGGACATATTCCAGAAGACAGACATAAGCATGGTTTGGTTCTCGATTACAGCATTGGGGAAAATATTGTCTTGCAAACCTATTATCAAAAGCCTTTTTCAAAAGCTGGTATCTTGAACTCAAAGAAAATATTTGAAAAGGCCCGTTCACTGATCAAAAGTTACGATGTTCGCACTCCGAGTGAATATACCCCGGCAAGGGCGCTTTCTGGAGGGAATCAGCAAAAAGCGATCATCGGCCGGGAAGTTGATAGGAACCCGGATTTATTGATTGCCGCACAGCCGACACGCGGCCTTGATGTAGGGGCGATCGAGTTTATCCATAAACGTCTGATTGAACAGCGAGATGCAGGAAAAGCGGTACTCCTCATATCATTTGAATTAGAAGAAATCATGAATGTGAGCGATAGAATTGCCGTTATATACGAAGGGGAAATCGTCGCAATAGTCGATCCGAAAGAAACGACTGAACAGGAGCTTGGCCTTCTTATGGCTGGCAGTAAACGGACGGAAGCAGGGGGAAAACAAAATGTCTAAGTATTTATCTAAATTAACGAGTCCGTTAATAGCAGTTATCCTCGGCTTAGTCGTTGGGGCCATAATCATGTTAGTAAGCGGCTATGACCCTGTTGCCGGCTATGGCTCCATGATAAATGGAATTATTGGGGATTCTTATTATGTAGGGGAATCCGTCAGGACAATCATTCCTTATATCCTTGCTGGTTTGGCAGTGGCTTTTGCTTTCCGTACGGGCCTATTCAATATCGGTGTAGAGGGGCAATTAATTGTAGGCTGGCTGGCGGCAGTTTGGGTCGGAATCGCTTTTGACCTACCAAGGATCATCCATTTGCCGTTTGCCATATTAGCTGGTGCAGCTGCTGGTGCCCTGTGGGCATTTATCCCTGGTTATCTAAAAGCTAAGTTCCGTGTACATGAAGTAATCGTTTCGATCATGTTGAATTATACAGCATTATATGTGACGAATTATTTAATTCGGAATGTAATGACTGACAAGCTGGATAAAACAGAAAGAGTTGCTGATACAGCATCATTGAGGTCTCCTTTTTTTGAAAGCATTACGGATTTTTCCCGGATGCATTGGGGAATAGTGGTAGCGATTATTTGCGTGATCATCATGTGGTTCCTTCTTGAAAGGACAAAAACCGGCTTTGAACTGAAAGCGGTAGGTTTCAATCAGCACGCTTCCGAATATGCAGGAATGAGTGTAAATAAGAACATCATACTTTCGATGGTTATTTCAGGTGCGTTTGCAGGGCTTGCGGGTGCGATGGAAGGCCTTGGAACTTTTGGTTATGCCGCAGTCAAAGGCGGGTTCACAGGTATGGGCTTTGATGGGATTGCAGTAGCCTTACTAGGAGCGAATACGGCTATTGGTGTAGTGCTGGCAGCCTTATTATTTGGGGGACTGAAAGCAGGGGCGTTAAATATGCCGCTAGAAACCGGCATACCTAGTGAAATTGTAGATATTGTCATAGCTTTGATCATTTTCTTCGTCGCATCCAGTTATTTTATTCGTTGGATTGCCGCTCGATTTAAGAAAGGGGTGAAATAAGTGGATTTTTACCAAGTATTACAAATTATTATTCCATCTATGATTGCTCTAGCTGCACCACTTATTTTTACTTCACTCGGAGGAGTGTTTTCTGAACGGGCAGGTGTCATAAACATCGGTTTAGAAGGATTGATGGTCATCGGTGCCTTTACAGGGATCGTTTTTAACTTAATGTTTGCTGATGTTTTTGGGGAATGGACTCCTTGGCTTGCTGTGCTAGCGGCAATGATTGCCGGCTTGCTGTTTTCCATTCTGCACGCTGTGGCATGCATTACCTTCAGGGCGGACCAAACGGTTAGTGGGGTAGCCATCAACTTGTTGGCAGTAGGTCTGACCATGTTTTTGGTGAAGCTGATTTTTGACAAAGGTCAAACTGATAGAATCACGGAAACATTCCCAAGGATTGATGTTCCTTTACTAAGTGATATCCCATTTATAGGACCCATCTTTTTCGCAAATGGATATTATATCGTATATATAGCGATCCTTATTTCCTTTGTCGTCTGGTATGTACTGTATAAAACACCATTCGGGTTAAGGATCCGTGCAGTGGGTGAGCATCCGATGGCAGCTGATACGATGGGTGTCAATGTTACGAAAATCCGATATGCCGCCGTTTTATTATCAGGTGCTTTTGGAGGTATCGGCGGAGCGATATATGCTACCATCTTTTCGAATGAATTCAATCATGCGACAATTAACGGACAAGGTTTCATGGCCATTGCCGCAATGATTTTTGGTAAATGGCACCCGATCGGGGCAATGGGTGCAGCGTTATTCTTTGGTTTGGCTCAAAGTTTAAGTATCGTTGGCTCGAGCCTTCCCTTCTTCAAGGATATTCCTTCGGTTTACCTATTGATCGCTCCTTATGTTCTGACTATCATTGCATTAACTGGTTTCATTGGTCGTGCAGATGCTCCTAAAGCATCCGGACAGCCATATATCAAAGGAAAAAGATAAGGTTATAACCGGTCAGCAAACTATGCTGGCCGGTTTTTTTCTTTCGAGGTTGAGCCGTAAGTGATGGTGAGCTGGTGAAAAACCAAAAAAAGTAGCTGTAACTTGCATGATTTTTCCTTTCACATGTATATTTTAAGTAGATGTTTAAAAGGGTTCCAATCTACAAACAATAAGCTAATAAAGGTGATTTATAAAATGAGGAGGATTATTCATGTCTATTGCTTCCGATACAATTACGGAAAAAAGCGGCTACAAGCTTCATGTGGTCCGGACGGATAAATATAAAACGAATACTCTCGTGCTGAAGATGAAAGCCCCGTTGACAAAAGAGGACGTTACATATCGTGCATTGCTGCCATATGTGTTACAAAGCAATACAAGTAAATATCCTACAACACCCGAGCTTCGATCTTATCTTGATGATTTATATGGAGCAGGGTTTTATGTCGATGTAGCTAAAAAAGGCGAATATCAAATCATAAGTTTTACTATCGATATCGTCAATGAAAAATTTCTTAGTGATTCAACCCCGCTTCTCGAAAAGGCTTTTGGGTTATTATCAGAGGTGATCTTTAATCCGAAGAAGAATGGCGAGGCCTTTGACTCTAAAACGGTTTCCAATGAAATCCGTTCTTTAAAACAGCGGATTCAATCCATTTCCGATGACAAAATGCGATATTCAGCTATACGCCTTGTAGAGGAAATGTGCAAAAACGAACCATATGCTTTAGAAGCGAGCGGTAATCTACAAGACTTGGAAACGATAACTCCTGAGTCCCTTTTCTCTTATTACAATAAAGTGCTGGCGGAGGATGAAATCGATTTATATGTAATCGGTGACATCGATGAATCGGAAGTGCAGGCTCTGGCTGACAAGTATGTTTCATTGCAAGAACGAGTGCCTGTGAGACTGCCCGGGAAGACGGGCAAGGTAGTGGAGAAGGAAAAAGAAATCATTGAGAATTCGGATGTGAAGCAAGGGAAATTGAATATCGGTTATCGAACCCAAGTTGACTACGGTGATCCGGATTATTATGCACTTCAGCTTTTCAATGGGATTTTTGGTGGCTTTTCACATTCAAAACTTTTCATCAATGTCCGGGAGAAAGCCAGCCTTGCTTATTATGCAGCTTCGAGGCTCGAAAGTCATAAAGGTCTATTGATGGTCATGGCCGGCATTGAAAATGCCAACTACAAGCAGGCATTGGATATCATTCATGCACAAATGAAGGAAATGAAGCAAGGGAATTTTTCCGAAGAAGAGCTCGCACAGACAAAGGCGGTCGTTAAGAATCAACTACTTGAAACCATTGACGTTTCGAGAGGGCTTGTGGAAATTTTATATCATAATGTGGTTTCCGGGCAGGATATATCACTCGACGAGTGGTTTGCAAACACAGAGCGGACGACAAAGGAAGAAATCATTGCAGTTGGTCAAAAGATTCAGCTTGATACGATTTATTTCCTAACGGAAGAGGAGGTGCAAGGGTAATGGAAAAAATAGCATTCACTCAATTGAAAGAAGAACTTTTCCATGAAAAAATGGATAATGGCCTTGAAGTGTATATTCTTCCGAAAAGTGGCTTCAATAAATCATTTGCCACTTTCACGACGAATTATGGTTCGATTGACAACCATTTCAAACCTTTGAATGAAACGGAATTCACTAAAGTACCTGATGGAATTGCCCATTTTCTTGAACATAAGCTTTTTGAAAAGGAAGATGGAGATGTTTTTCAGCAATTTTCAAAGCAGGGAGCATCTGCAAATGCCTTTACTTCTTTCACTCGTACAGCTTATTTATTTTCCAGTACGTCCGACTTCGGTAGGAATCTTACTACCTTAATCGACTTTGTCCAGGATCCTTATTTTTCGGAAAAGACGGTAGAGAAGGAAAAAGGAATCATTGGGCAGGAAATCAATATGTATGATGATAATTCGGACTGGCGATTATATTTTGGAACGATAGCCAATATGTATCATCAGCATCCCGTGAAAATCGATATTGCCGGTACTGTGGAATCCATTGCAGATATTACGAAGGATATGCTTTACGAATGTTATAATACGTTTTATCATCCTAGCAACATGCTCCTATTTGTTGTAGGACCGGTTGATGTCGAAAGCACCATGAAGCTGATCCGGGATAATCAAAATAATAAAGGATACAACGAACAACCTGAGGTGGAACGTAAGTTTGACCAAGAGCCTGAAATTGTTGCCAAGGACAAGGAAGTCTTAAGAATGAATGTCCAGACACCAAAAGTTATGCTGGGAATCAAGGCGACCAATGTCAATCAATCCGGTTCGCAGCTTTTGAAAAGGGAATTGGCAACCAATATTTATCTGGAAATGCTGTTCGGCAAAAGTTCACCTTTGCATGAGGAGCTATATGAGGAAGGGTTGATCGATCAAAGCTTCTCATATGATTATACACAGGAACAAGGTTTTGGATTTGCGTTAATTGGCGGGGATAGTGCTAAACCTGATGAGTTGACGGAGTCTTTATTTGGTATCCTGCAAAAATCAAAAGCCGGAACCGGCCTGAATGAAGAAAGCCTGCAAAGGACAATCAAGAAAAAAATCGGTTCTTTCCTTCGTTCTCTGAATTCGCCGGAATATATAGCAAATCAATTCACCAGATATGCATTCAATGATATGAACTTGTTCGATGTTGTATCAGTATTGGAAAAACTAACGATCGAAGATATCAGGGAGGTCGCCAAGGACTTAATATCCGATGAACGGATGACAGTCTGTCAGGTACTTCCTAAATAATATAAAGGGGGCTCGAATGTGGGGAAACGTTTTGCCCTTATTACTGGAGCCAGTGGAGGAATCGGCCGGGAAATAGCTATAAAGCTCGCCGAGGAAAATTATTCACTTTATTTACATTATAACAGCAATGAAGAAGCGATACTTGAATTGATTGAAGAACTGAAGCCCCATCAAGTCGAACTTATTCCGATTCAAGCGGATTTGGCTGCACCGGATGGATACAGGAAATTGGCGGAAAATATCTTTGCCCTCCATGCAATCGTCCTCAATAGTGGCAATAGCTATTATGGGCTAATATCTGACATGGATGAGAAAATCGTTAATGAAATGGTGCAGCTGCATGTAACGAGCCCTTTCCAATTAACAAAGGAACTGCTTCCAAAGCTTATGTACCAAGAACAGGCTGCCATCGTTGCGGTCACATCGATTTGGGGGCAGACAGGTGCATCCTGTGAAGTATTATATTCAATGGTCAAGGGCAGTCAAAATGCTTTTATCAAGGCGCTTAGCAAAGAAGTCTCACTTAATGGAATCCGGGTGAATGCCGTTGCCCCCGGAGCGATTTCCACTTCCATGCTCGAATCTTTCAGTGCAGAAGATCTGGAGATCATCAAAGGAGATATCCCGATGGGCAGGATGGGGCATTCCAAAGAAGTCGCGGAGGCCGTATACTATTTGCTTTCCGACAAGTCATCCTATATAACCGGGCAAATTTTAGGCGTAAATGGCGGATGGTACACATGATTTTTTTAAAGACATGTATAATTTCCTCGGTTCCTTCACAAAATATCTATGTACTATTTTGAAGGAAAGGGTGACCATTCATGTCTGTACTGGACAATTGGGATCAATGGAAAAACTTTTTAGGCGACAGATTACATCAAGGTGAACAACAAGGCTTGTCAGAAGGCGCTGTTAACAACTTGGCTTTCGAAATCGGTGATTACCTGGCTAATCAGGTTGAGCCCCAGAATGATCAAGAGAAAGTGCTTGCTGATCTTTGGTCAGTTGCAAGCGATCAAGAAAAACACGCTATGGCAAGTGTCATGGTCAAGTTAGTCGAGAACAATGGAACGAAGTAAAATATCCCTCCAAAGGCCCTGTTATTAAATAACAGGGCCTTTTGGATTTAAGTGGATGATTATTTATCCTCTTATATAAAAATGAATATTTTTCTAGGGTTTTTCCTTTTAACTTATCAAGAAATGCTATATTATAGAAGCTAGACAATTAATATAAAGTGTTCAGACCTTGAAATTTACGATGGATAAGTTTTTTGCCCCTGAGTAGGGTAAAAGCTTTTAGGCTTAAGGAGTGTTATCGTGGATAATAAAGAATGGTATTTTGAATATGAAATCCAAGTCAACCGTCCTGGTTTATTAGGGGATATTTCATCCCTTCTGGGGATGCTTTCCATTAATATCATCACCATTAACGGGGTCGATGAAGGCAGGCGTGGTTTACTTTTGTTGGCGAAAGACAGCCGTAATATAGAAAGATTCGAGTCAATTCTCCGTACGATGGATACGATAAAGGTCATTAAGCTGAGGGAACCTAAATTGCGTGATCGCCTCGCAGTCAGGCATGGACGTTATATTCAGCGCGATGCCGATGAGAAAAACACCTTTAGGTTTGTCCGTGATGAACTGGGCTTGCTTGTCGATTTCCTGGCCGAGCTGTTTAAACAGGAAGGGCATAAATTGATCGGGATACGAGGGATGCCTCGTGTCGGGAAAACTGAATCCATCGTAGCCTCGAGTGTATGTGCTAATAAGAGATGGTTGTTTGTGTCATCGACCCTTTTAAAGCAGACTATCCGCAGTCAGCTTATTGAGGATGAATATAATAATGATAATTTGTTCATTTTAGATGGAATTGTTTCCACTCGCCGTGCAAATGAGCGTCATTGGCAGTTGATTCGAGAAATAATGAGGCTTGATGCTGTCAAAGTAATCGAACATCCGGATGTTTTTGTCCAAAATACAGAGTATACCCTCGAAGACTTTGATTATATTATTGAATTGCGAAACAATCCTGAAGAAGAAATAACATATGAAGTTGTCGACCAAAAAGACCAGTTTTCAGGGTCCGATTTTGGTTCCTTTGACTTTTAAAATGGCAGGTGTTTTATTTGACTGAGTTAGGTAATCGATTAAAGGAAGCTAGGGAAGCCAAAGGCCTTAGCTTAGAAGATTTGCAGGAATTAACGAAGATCCAAAAGCGTTACCTTATAGGCATTGAAGAGGGAAATTACAGTATGATGCCTGGAAAGTTCTATGTACGGGCATTCATAAAGCAATATTGTGAAGCGGTCGGACTGGACTCAGAAGAGATTTTCGAACAATATAAAAGTGAAGTGCCATCAGTCTATAGCGAGGAATTGCCAGAACAGCTTTCAAGGGTCCAATCCCGGAAAACTATACCGGCAGGAGATTCAAAGGTTGTTGAAATGTTACCGAAGATCCTGGCTGTCGTTTTAGTAATTGGTGCGGCCGTTTTGATATGGGTACTGGTATCGAATTATATGAGTAACCCTGATAATGATGATAAAAAGAACGCTAAAGAGAATGAAGCTGTGGGCTACAATAAAAGTGATGGGTTTAACGAAGAAAAAGAGAATGCAGACAAAAAACAGGAAGAAAAATCTGAGTCATCTGATGAGAAGAATGAAGATGATGCAGTTGTCAAAGATGAAAAGAAAGAGCAAAAACTTGCCGTCACAAGTTCCAGCGGTAAAAATAGTACGTATGAATTAAAAAATACCGATACCTTTAAATTAAAGGTGACCTCAAAAGGCTCGCCATGGGTCGGCATAAAAAATGGTGAAGGTAAATTACTATTCCAGGGCACTATCGACAAGGACAAAAGCCAGGAAATTGATTTCACCAATGAAAAAGAAGCTGTCATCAATATAGGCAGAGCATATGAAACTGAGATTTATGTGAATGATGAGAAGCTGGAGTATTCCATTTCACCGACTGAAGTGAATACGCAATTGGTTACGATACAATTTACGAAAGCCGAATAGTCATCTTATAGATGACTATTTTTGCTCTATTTAATGGTAAGGCGACGGGGAAATGGATTACCCGGCATATAAGATTGGATTTTGAGTTAAATTATACATAAAAGCGTATTTTAGATCTAAGACGCAGGCCCGAATGGCAGGCGTAAATTTTGGAGGTAAAAGTTTTGAATCTGCCTAATAAGATTACAGTAGCAAGAATCTGTTTAATACCAGTATTTTTAATCATCATGCTCGTTCCTTTTTCATGGGGGACGCTGACTTGGGGAGAATACAGTTTGCCAGTGGCGCACTTAGCTGGAGCCATCCTCTTTATTATCGCTTCCACTACGGATTGGATCGATGGCCATTTTGCCAGAAAATATAATATGATTACTGATTTAGGGAAATTTTTAGATCCACTGGCTGATAAGCTTCTGGTTTCGGCTGCCTTAATCGTTTTGGTTGATCTAGATTTAATGTACGGTCAATCATGGATCGCCATCGTGATCATAAGTCGCGAGTTTGCAGTCACCGGATTGCGTTTGGTGCTAGCGGGTACAGGGGAAGTGGTTGCAGCGAACCAGCTTGGTAAAATAAAAACATGGGCACAAATTGTTTCTATTTCGGCTTTATTGCTGCATAACCTCCCATTTGCCTTAATTTCACTTCCATTTGCCAATATCGCATTGTGGATTGCATTAATCTTTACAATCTGGTCAGGCTTGGATTATTTTATAAAAAACAAAGAAGTATTTGTTAATTCAAAGTAAAAACGAATGGTGGTTTTGAAAAGATGGATGCAGAAATCATTGCAGTGGGCTCAGAGCTTCTTTTAGGACAAATCAATAACACTAATGGAAGGTTCTTATCGCAGCAGTTTGCGGAAATGGGGATCAACGTTTTTTACCATACTGTGGTCGGGGATAACGATCGCCGTTTACAACAAGCTATAGAAATCGCTGAATCTAGGGCGAACTTGATTGTCTTTACCGGTGGACTCGGTCCTACCAAAGATGATTTAACGAAAGAAACGATTGCTCGCCATATAGGGAAAAAGCTCGTTTTTAATGATGAAGCTTTGCATTCCATTGAAGCTTACTTCCAAAAACGGGAACGGCCGATGACGGAAAACAACAAAAAACAGGCCCTTGTCTTAGAAGGCAGTGAAGTGTTGGCAAACGATCATGGCATGGCACCGGGAATGGTCTTGTCCAAATCTGGGATTACATATATGCTTCTCCCTGGTCCGCCAAGTGAAATGGAGCCGATGTTTTTAAGTTATGGTTATGAAAAGATCATGAATAAACTGGAAAAGCATGAACGGATCGATTCCAAGGTTCTTCGGTTCTACGGTATAGGTGAAGCCGAACTGGAAACGGTGATTGAAGATCTTCTTGTCAATCAAACGAATCCGACAATTGCTCCGCTGGCAGCCGAAGGGGAAGTGACGTTAAGGATCACCGCTAAAGACTCTTCTAAAGAAAAATGCGAAGAGCTTATTTTAGAAGCGGAAAAAGAAATTCTTAGCAGGGTCGGTAAGTTCCACTATGGAAGTGATAATACTTCGCTAATAAAGGAACTTGTAAAAGAATTAACGGTCCGCAAGCTTTCAATTGCTGCAGCTGAAAGCTTGACCGGTGGGATGTTCCAAGAACAGCTGACAACCATACCGGGCGCGGGTAAAGTCTTCAAAGGCGGAATTGTCTGCTATACGAATGATGCGAAGTCGAACGTCCTTGGCGTCAGCGATGATACCATATCTGAGCATGGGGTGGTCAGCGGTGAGTGTGCAATGGAAATGGCCTCTAATGTCCGGAGCAAGCTCGATGCGGATGTAGGCATAAGCTTCACGGGTGTTGCAGGTCCGGATGAACAAGAAGGCAAGCCTGTAGGGACAGTATTCATTGGCATTTCCTATCGGGATGGAAACACTCATTTCAAGGAGTTGAATCTTTCCGGAAGCAGGGCGCAAAACCGGATTCGGAGTGTGAAGTACGGCTGTCATTACCTATTAAGGGATTTATAACGCTAAAAGCAGAGCTTTTTACAGCTCTGCTTTTTATTTGGTTTTAGAAGTTTGTTTCTTGAAAAATAGGGAAAAAAAGAAAAAAGTTAATTCAATGAAAATGTTTTTTTTAGGGAGCAAGTGAAAGGAAATGGAGATTTCCTTAAGATAAAACGCTTTTTTACAGAGAATGCCCCGAAAGAAAAAAACGAATGAATGTTCGACTTTTTGCTTGGCAAAATTGTAAAAAGAGTATATAGTAAAGATAGGTTTTGAGACAGGATGCAAACCTTGATCTCGAATAATTGCTAACGTAAGTACACCTTTAATCGGACAGCCGATTATTTGAATATAGAGGAGGAAATTGAGTGAGTGATCGTCAAGCGGCTTTAGATATGGCGTTAAAACAAATTGAAAAACAATTTGGTAAAGGTTCTATTATGAAACTTGGGGAACAGTCTGATCGTAGGATTTCAACGATTTCAAGCGGTTCTTTAGCATTGGACGTAGCATTGGGAGTGGGCGGATATCCAAGAGGCCGGGTCATTGAGATATATGGACCTGAAAGCTCAGGTAAAACGACTGTTGCATTACATGCTATTGCAGAAGTACAAAAGACTGGCGGCACGGCTGCATTCATTGATGCAGAGCATGCTTTAGATCCAGCATATTCAGAAAAACTTGGTGTAAATATAGATGATTTACTGCTTTCACAGCCTGATACGGGTGAACAGGCCTTGGAGATCGCTGAAGCATTAGTTCGAAGTGGAGCTGTAGATATCATTGTCATTGATTCGGTGGCAGCACTTGTTCCTAAAGCTGAAATCGAAGGCGAAATGGGAGATTCCCATATGGGTCTTCAAGCGCGGATGATGTCCCAGGCGCTTAGAAAACTGTCTGGTGCCATTAATAAATCAAATACCATTGCCATTTTCATTAACCAAGTCCGTGAAAAAATCGGTGTTATGTTTGGGAATCCAGAAACGACTCCAGGAGGCCGGGCATTGAAGTTCTATTCAACTGTTCGTCTGGAAGTGCGCCGTGCGGAACAATTAAAACAGGGTAATGAAATCGTCGGTAATAAAACGAAAATCAAAGTTGTAAAAAACAAGGTTGCTCCACCATTCCGTCAAGCAGAAGTTGACATCATGTATGGTCAAGGGATTTCCCAGGAAGGTGAAATCATCGATATGGGTGCAGATCTTGATATCGTCCTTAAAAGCGGCTCGTGGTATTCATACAATGAAGAGCGTGTTGGACAAGGCCGCGAAAATGCGAAGCTGTTCTTGAAAGAAAATCAGGATATCGCTCAGGAAATTTCTCAGAAAATCAGAGATCACTATAATCTCGATGGAGAGCATGAATTACCGCCAGAAGAAAATGAACCAGAAGAGCATTTTGAATTGCTTGATTAATGGTATTTGGAAAAGGCCTAAGCTTGTTCGCTTAGGCCTTTTCTATATATTTTGAGAAAAGTGTGAAATTTTCAGCGGAATAAATGGCATTGAAATAACTTTTCCATAAAGAATGCTGTACATTATGATGGTTGATATTGAGAAAACTTGAATAATCATTGATACATAAGGGACAAACGCTTGACAATAAAAATTCTCAACTATACAATTAATATGTATATTTTACAATTTTTCAAACTAAAATTTTGAAAATTAAGTGCTGTATATTGAATTTATGTGCAATGTACTTGCCGACAGTTCAACATTTTATGTAAAAAGTTCATAGCAAGGGGAGGTGAAACGATGGAACCCATGACAATCATCTTCACTTTGCTTGGCCTAATCGTCGGTGCAGTTGTTGGTTATTTTATTCACAAATCAAAATTTGAGAGTAAAATAGCAGGGGCAAAGGGCTCTGCTGAACACATCCTTGAGGATGCAAAACGTGAAGCGGAAGCACTTAAGAAAGAAGCCTTGTTGGAAGCAAAAGATGAAATTCATAAAGTTCGTGCCGATTCGGATCGGGAAGCCCGTGAAAGAAGGAACGAATTACAAAAACAAGAAAATCGGTTATTGCAAAGAGAAGAGAATCTGGACCGCAAGGATGAAACGTTAGACAAACGTGAAAGCCTTTTGGAGAAAAAAGAAGATTCTCTAAACCAAAGACAACAGCATATTGAAGAGATGGAAAGCAAAGTGGACGAGACGGTTCGTAAGCAGCAAACAGAGCTTGAACGTGTTTCCGGTTTAACTCGTGAAGAAGCTAAAGCAATCATTATAGACCGAATGGAAAACGAGCTTGCTCACGATGTAGCGCTTATGATTAAAGAAAGTGATACCCGTGCCAAAGAAGAAGCTGATAAAAAAGCAAAAGAAGTTCTTTCTCTTGCCATTCAGCGTTGTGCGGCTGATCATGTTGCAGAAACCACCGTTTCTGTAGTAAATCTTCCAAACGATGAAATGAAAGGACGGATAATCGGACGTGAAGGACGAAATATCCGGACGTTAGAAACGCTAACAGGTATTGACCTTATTATCGATGATACTCCTGAAGCTGTCATTTTATCTGGATTCGATCCAATTAGACGGGAAACGGCACGCTTGGCTCTTGAGAAACTTGTTCAGGACGGAAGGATCCATCCGGCCCGCATTGAAGAAATGGTTGACAAAGCAAGACGTGAGGTAGATGAACATATTCGTGAAATTGGTGAACAAACGACTTTTGAAGTTGGAGTTCACGGTCTCCATCCAGATCTCATCAAAATTTTAGGACGTTTGAAGTTCCGTACTAGTTATGGGCAAAACGTACTTAAACATTCAATTGAAGTGGCCCAGCTTTCAGGTTTACTGGCCGCTGAGCTTGGAGAGGATGAAGTTCTTGCCCGCCGTGCAGGTTTACTGCATGATATTGGGAAAGCGATTGATCATGAAGTAGAAGGCAGTCACGTTGAAATTGGCGTTGAATTAGCAACCAAATATAAAGAGCATCCAACTGTCATTAACAGCATCGCTTCACATCATGGCGATACTGAACCAACTTCCATCATTTCAGTGCTTGTGGCTGCCGCTGATGCATTATCAGCTGCAAGACCGGGAGCTAGAAGTGAAACGCTTGAAAATTACATTAGAAGACTTGAAAAACTTGAGGAAATTTCCGAATCCTATGATGGAGTGGAAAAATCATTTGCGATTCAAGCCGGACGAGAAGTGCGGATTCTAGTGAAACCAGAACAAATTGATGATCTTTCGGCCCATCGACTCGCACGTGATATCCGGAAAAGGATTGAAGAAGAGCTCGATTACCCTGGTCATATAAAAGTCACGGTCATCCGTGAAACAAGAGCAGTCGAATACGCTAAATAATAGTTAATGAAAAACGAAGTGGTGCAAACCACTTCGTTTTTTCTTTTTCGGATATTAATCGTTAAGCGTAACTCCTATAATTACCCCAAATTATGTTACAATACATACTTGAATAATTCATATAATTAGGTGAATCTAGAAAGGGTTTTACAATGAAATTGCTATTTATTGGAGATGTGGTGGGGTCTCCTGGTCGTGACATGATCCAAGAATACCTTCCTAAGTTAAAAGAAAAGTATCGTCCGCACATCACGGTCATCAATGGCGAGAATGCAGCAAGTGGCCGGGGGATTACAGAAAAGATTTACCGCAGTTTTTTAGAGTGGGGAGCACAGGCAGTGACCATGGGAAACCATACATGGGATAATCGTGATATCTTCAATTTTATTGATGAAGCGAAATATCTCGTCCGTCCAGCGAACTTTCCAGACGGGGCACCTGGAGAAGGAATGAAATTTTTAAAATTGAACCAGTATGAAATAGCGGTCATCAATTTGCAAGCGAGAACATTCATGCCGGATTTGGATTGTCCGTTCAAAAAAGCTGAAGAACTCGTGGCGGAGGCTCAAAAAAAGACACCAATCATCTTTGTCGATTTTCATGGAGAAGCTACAAGTGAGAAGCAGGCTATGGGGTGGTTCCTGGATGGGAAGGTTACAGCCGTTGTCGGCACACACACACACGTCCAGACAGCAGATAACCGTATATTGCCTGGAGGCACCGCTTACATATCAGATGTAGGCATGACAGGACCATATGATGGCATCCTTGGTATGGGAAGAGATGCAGTCATTCATCGGTTCCTAACTAGCCTTCCTGCTCGTTTTGAAGTGCCAAAAGAGGGGCGGACCCTATTAAGTGGGATACTCCTTGAAATTGATGATAAAACTGGCAAGGCTAAAAAAATAGAAAGGATTCTGATTAACGAAGATCACCCCTTTTATCATTGATTGGAACGGATGGACAGTCAAACTGGCCATCCTTTTTTCGATTCATTAATAAATGGTGGACAATCCCGGTTTTCTTTGTCATACAAGTTTTACTTGATGAATATAGTAGCAGTGGAAAGTGTTATAACTATTGAGCCAAGTTAGAATCGGCAGGGAAAACAAGGAGGACTAGGAATGGAAATATTAAAAGTTTCAGCAAAATCTAATCCTAATTCTGTAGCAGGCGCACTAGCGGGAGTGCTCAGGGAAAGAGGAGCAGCCGAAATTCAAGCAATCGGTGCAGGTGCGTTAAATCAAGCCGTCAAGGCAGTAGCAATCGCAAGAGGGTTTGTCGCACCTAGTGGAGTTGACTTGATTTGTATTCCTGCCTTTACAGATATACTTATTGATGGCGAAGAACGAACGGCAATAAAACTAATCATTGAACCAAGATAACTCCATGTTTGGATGCCCTGTTTGTCGGAAGGCGAGCAGGCTCTTTTTTGTCGTGAAATCCAAATGACGAAAAATCCATATCCCTTTATAATGGAATATAGAATCATTAAAAGACACAGGAAGGGGGATTACATTGACAATTTTTGATGCCCATTGTGATGTACTGATGAAGATGTTCATCGATCCGGATATTTCATTTGCAAATAGTGATAAATTACATATAACAAAGCGGGGATTATTGGATGAAGGGGGAAAGGTCCAATGTTTTGCAATATATATTCCTGAAAAAGTCCACCCTGATATGAGATTTCAAGCGGCTTTGGCGATGGTGGATATTTTTCATGAAAAGATTTTATCAGAGCCGGAAATGAAATTTATAAAGACCAAGGCAGACATCGAATCTTTAAAAGAAAAGGAAATAGGTGCAATGCTTACTTTGGAGGGGTGTGATTGCATCGGGAATGATTTGTTGAAATTGAAAACCCTCATTCATCTTGGCGTGTCCTCCGTAGGCCTAACTTGGAATTACGCCAACTTGGTAGCGGATGGGGCATTAGAAACAAGAGGGGGCGGCTTGACGGGGTTTGGAACCGAGGTGGTCGCGCAATTGAATGAGAAGTCGATTTGGTGCGATTTATCCCATTTATCCGAAGCGGGATTTTGGGACACCTTAAATTTGGCTAAATTCCCAATTGCCTCCCATTCGAATGCTTATCATCTTTGTCCGCATCCGCGAAATTTAAAAGACGGGCAGATAAAAGCCCTTTTACAGAAAAATGGGGTGATCGGCGTAACCTTTGTCCCGCAATTTCTGGCAAATGGTGAATCAGCTACGATAAAGGATATCCTGAAACATATTGAGCATGTATGCAGTTTGGGAGGGGAAAGACAAATTGGATTAGGGTCTGACTTCGATGGAATCGATCATATGGTAGAAAATTTATTGTCATATAATGATTATCATAACTTAATAAATGAACTGAACAGGCTTTATTCCAGTGAGATTGTAAAAGGTCTCCTTTTTGATAATTTCACACGTAATTTTCCGCTTGGAAAGGAAATATCTTAAGTGATTTTCAATTCTTACTATAAAGATATGAATAAATATTCTGAAAATATAAAAAATAAAAGCAAAAAGGTTGCAATTTGATGATTTAACCGATAGAATTGAAAGCGTTTAGTACACCTTTCCTAAATTAGAACGATAATTTTACATAGTTGAATGTTCTGAAGAGAGGTGCGGTTAAATGCATTTATATACGAACGTCCTAAAGGAGTGTAAGACATGATCAATCAACTTTCATGGAAAGTTGGCGGACAACAAGGTGAAGGTATTGAAAGTACAGGAGAAATATTCTGTATTGCCCTCAATCGCTTAGGTTATTACTTGTATGGCTACCGTCATTTCTCATCCCGAATCAAGGGTGGACACACGAATAACAAAATTCGTGTAAGTACTACGGAAACTCGTGCTATCTCTGATGATTTAGACATCTTAGTTGCTTTTGACCAAGAAACAATTGACGTCAATTATAAAGAATTACATGAGGGTGGCATCATAATTGCAGATGCAAAATTCAAACCTGTCTGCCCAGAAGATACAAAGGCAGAATTATATATTGTTCCCTTTACGGAAATAGCAGCCGAATTAGGAACATCATTAATGAAAAATATGGTTGCCATCGGTGCGACATGTGCTGTTCTAGGCATGGAAATTTCCGTATTCAACGATGTGGTTGATGAAATATTCGGCCGTAAGGGTGAAGAAATCGTCAAGAAGAATATGGATGCCATTACTGCTGGCTATAAGGCAATGGAAGTGTTGCTTGGAGAAAAACTGGGCGCAATGGAGTTGGAAAAGGCAGACGGCCAAAAACGCATGTTCATGATTGGAAACGATGCTATCGCTTTAGGAGCAGTTGCAGGCGGTTGCCGCTTTATGGCAGCTTACCCGATTACTCCTGCCTCGGAAATTATGGAATACTTAATTAAAAAACTTCCTCAATTTGGAGGAACGGTCATCCAGACTGAAGATGAAATCGCGGCGGCTACAATGGCAATCGGTGCAAACTATGGCGGTGTACGTGCCATCACAGCTTCAGCTGGACCTGGACTTTCCTTGAAAATGGAAGCGATTGGTTTAGCGGGCATTACCGAAACGCCAATTGTCATCGTCGATACTCAACGTGGCGGTCCATCTACGGGTCTTCCTACAAAACAGGAGCAATCCGATTTAATGGCCATGATTTATGGTACACATGGTGAAATACCTAAAATCGTCATGGCTCCGAGTACTGTTGAGGAAGCTTTTTATGATACGGCGGAAGCTTTCAACCTTGCAGAGGAATATCAATGTCCAGTTATCGTTCTATCCGACTTACAGCTATCATTAGGTAAACAAACGGTTCAGCCGCTTGATTACGGCAAAGTGGAGATAAGACGCGGGAAATTGGTGGACTTTGAAATTGAAGAGGCTGAAGACAAATCTTACTTCAAGCGTTATGAAGTAACGGAAGACGGAGTCTCACCACGTGTAGTGCCTGGTATGAAAAATGGGATTCACCATGTTACAGGTGTTGAACATGATGAAACGGGCAGACCTTCCGAGACGGCTTTGAATCGTAAATTGCAAATGGATAAACGGATGCGTAAGCTGAATAATTTAACTAACACATTCCAAACACCAGTATACAAAAACACACCGCATGAAGAAGCGGATTTATTAATTCTTGGCTTTAACTCAACACGCGGGACGATTGATGAAGCGATCGGCCGGTTAGAAACGGATGGAATGAAAGTGAATCATGCGCAGATCCGTTTGATTCATCCTTTCCCAGCTGATGAAGTCCTATCATTGGTGCAAAGTGCTAAGAAAGTAGTAGTTATTGAAAATAATGCGACTGGACAATTGGCTAATATCATCAAGATGAATGTCGGACATGTTAATAAAATTAAAAGCATCCTAAAATATGATGGCAACCCATTCCTCCCGCATGAAATTCACACACAATGCAAGGAGATGTTCGAATATGGCAACGTTTAAAGAGTTTCGGAATGATGTAAAACCTAACTGGTGTCCTGGCTGCGGAGATTTCTCCGTTCAGGCTGCCATGCAGCGTGCGGCAGCCAATGTAGGATTGGAGCCGGAAAATTTGGCTGTTGTTTCCGGTATCGGCTGTTCAGGTCGTATATCCGGTTACATCAAGTCCTATGGTTTCCATGGTATCCATGGCCGCTCACTGCCAATTGCCCAAGGAGTAAAAATGGCCAACCGTGAATTGACTGTTATAGCTTCAGGCGGTGACGGAGATGGTTTTGCAATCGGGATGGGTCACACCATCCATGCGATCCGCCGTAATATCGACATTACGTATATTGTCATGGATAACCAAATTTATGGATTGACAAAAGGCCAGACTTCTCCTAGATCAGCTGCTGGATTTAAAACAAAATCCACTCCAGAAGGATCAATAGAACAGGCTGTTTCGCCTATGGAATTAGCATTGTCAGCTGGCGCTACGTTTGTCGCCCAAAGCTTTTCCACTGACTTGAAAGACCTGACGGCGATCATTGAAGCAGGGATAAACCATAAAGGGTTCTCCTTTATCAATGTTTTCTCTCCTTGTGTAACATATAATAAAATCAATACGTATGATTGGTTTAAACAAAACTTGACTAAATTGAACACGATTGAAGGCTATGATTCATCAAATAAAGAACAGGCCATGCAGACTTTGATGCAGCATGACAGCCTTGTAACAGGGATTATTTATCAAGACTCTTCACGCCCTTCGTACCAGGAATTAGTGCCAGGGTATGCTGAAAAAGCGTTAAATAAATCAGATCTGACACTGGATCAAGCGCACTTTGATAAGCTTGTTGCTGAATTTATGTAAAAAGTTAAAAGGTTCACCCCTAAAGATGGGGTGAACCTTTTTTTGTGATTAATTGGAAAGCTCAAGTGGAGAGAATCACTATACTCTCTAAATTAGCTTACCACCAACAGTTATTGAATCCACAGCCGAAGAAATTGCAACGATTCCTTCTACGACAACAATTGTGATGGCGGTCCCGATCACGGTCCCGATCACGGTCCCGATCGCGGTCCCGATCGCGGTCGCGATCGCGGTCGCGCCTATTACAGCCCCTCACAGCACGACAAAAATCGTCTGCGATTCTATCGTTATCTCTGTCCCGATCTCTATCCCGATCACGGTCCCGATCATGATGATCGTGATTATTGCATCCACATGACATATAAGTCACTCCTTCATAATTTTGTCTTACAAGATATCTTATTCGAGAGCGGACAAGATGCTATAGAAACATGACCCATTTAACAAAAATGTACGAATGCCCTAAAAATCATCATTATTAATGTGAAAAGGTCGGTACAAAAGCGATTATGGTATTTTTTTATTTAGTTTTTCATATCTTTACATATTAAGGAAGATAAAAGTAGCAGCCCTAGTTCAGGGGGAGTGTACATGTTGAGAGGGAAAATGAAAGCCGTTGTCAAACACCACCGAGGTTATGGGGCTCAATTACAAAATGTCGATATTCCGGATATCCGTGATGACGAAGTATTGATTCGAGTGAAGATGACCTCGATATGTGGAACGGATATTCATATTTTCACCTGGGATGAATGGTCGCAGGGAAGAGTGAATCCACCATACGTATTTGGGCACGAATTTGCTGGGGAAGTAATGCAGATAGGAGCAAGTGTAAGCAATGTTTCGGTTGGTGATTGCGTATCTGCAGAAACACATATAGTTTGCGGCACTTGCAGGCAGTGCTTAACCGGGCAATTCCATATTTGTAAAAAAACAAACATTATCGGTGTCGATAAACAAGGATGCTTTGCAGAGTATATAGCTTTGCCCGCCAAAAATTTATGGAAAAATCCAAGTGATATGCCACTTGATATGGCTACCATACAAGAACCGATGGGCAATGCAGTCCATTCCGTGCTAGCTGGCGAGGTGCTGGGTAAAACGGTGGCAATAATCGGCTGTGGTCCAATCGGGCTGATGGCGATTGCTGTAGCAAAGGCCGCAGGTGCTGATAAAGTAATCGCTCTTGATATTAATGATTATCGACTTCAGCTGGCCAAAAAGATGGGTGCGACAGACCTCATTCATTCAATTAAACAGGATCCATTGAAAATCACGAAAAGCCTCACAAATGCCGATGGGGTGGATGTCGTTTGCGAAATGAGCGGTAATCCCGCTGCTATCCAACAAGGGTTTAAGATGGCGACAAATGGTGGTAGAATATCAATTCTAAGTCTGCCTTCTAAGCCCGTCACCCTTAATATAACGGAGGATATAGTATTCAAGGGCCTTACTGTCCAAGGAATAACAGGAAGGAAGATGTTTTCAACCTGGCAACAGGTTTCAAGCCTGCTTGAAAGTGGCAAGGTTGATGTAAAACCAATGATTACCCACCGTTTTCCACTAAGCGATTTTGAAAAGGGATTTGAACTGATGATCAAAGGTCAATGTGGTAAGGTGCTCCTGATACCTTAAACATCTTAAAAGGTGAAATTGCAATGTCCGCATTTGAAAAATCTTGAAGAGGGAAGGCGTCATCCAAAAATGATAAGAAGAGGCTAATTTCGTCTTAGCCTCTTCTTTCATGTTCTTATTTCCCGTATTTGTGAAAAATTTCTTACAATTCAAGAAGCCATGACAGAATGATTGTTTCTTGCTGTTAAAAGCTTTATACTATAATAATGTGGATATATCACACTTAAAAGCAAATATTTACTGGTAATTCCTAAAAAGGAATCCGTATAAAACCATTAGAAGATAGGTCTTGAAATAGTTGGTGAAAGAAATAAACTAACTATTTTGAAAGGAGATTAACTATGAACGAGAAACAACGATTAGAATCACAACAAGTACAGGCTGAGAATCCAGCGGACAAAAAATCCGAAAAGGACTTCAGTAAATACTTTCAAGCCGTTTATATTCCGCCTTCCTTAAAAGATGCGAAAAAGCGAGGAAAAGAAGAAGTAGAATATCATGATGACTTTGCCATTCCTGAAGGTTTCCGTGGAATGGGAGAAGGTAAAAAGTTTTACATTCGTACTTATGGCTGTCAAATGAACGAACATGATACAGAAGTCATGGCGGGCATCTTTATGGCACTTGGTTATCGGCCGACAGACACCGTGGATGATGCTAACGTCATTTTACTTAACACTTGTGCGATTCGGGAAGGCGCAGAGAATAAAGTGTTCGGTGAATTGGGGCATTTAAAATCATTGAAATTGGAAAAGCCGGATCTATTGCTTGGGGTTTGCGGTTGTATGTCACAAGAGGAGTCAGTTGTAAAGCGGATCCTAGAGAAGCACCATTTTGTAGATATGATTTTCGGAACGCATAACATCCACCGCCTGCCGCAAATTCTTAATGAAGCTTATCTTTCCAAGGAAATGGTCATTGAGGTTTGGTCTAAAGAAGGTGATGTAATCGAGAACCTTCCGAAAGTGCGTAAAGGAAAAACGAAGGCATGGGTCAATATCATGTATGGCTGCGATAAGTTTTGTACATACTGCATCGTACCGTACACAAGAGGAAAAGAAAGAAGCCGCAGGCCTGGAGATATTATACAGGAGGTCCGTCATTTAGCTGCACAGGGTTACAAGGAAATAACTCTGCTTGGACAGAATGTGAATGCTTATGGTAAAGATTTTACGGATATCGAATACCGTTTCGGTGATTTGATGGATGAAATCCGCAAAATCGATATTCCGCGTATTCGTTTTACGACAAGTCATCCCCGTGATTTCGATGATCACTTGATTGAAGTATTGGCTAAGGGCGGTAATCTCGTTGACCATATTCATCTTCCAGTTCAATCGGGTAGTACGGACACACTTAAAATCATGGCCCGTAAATATACACGTGAACAATATTTAGAGCTAGTAAAAAAAATCAAGGAAGCTATCCCAAGTGTATCGCTAACCACTGACATCATTGTAGGTTATCCGAATGAAACGGAAGAGCACTTTGAAGAAACGATGTCCTTATACCGTGAAGTTGGTTTCGATGCAGCATATACTTACATCTATTCACCACGTGAGGGAACACCGGCTGCGAAAATGCAGGATAATGTACCGATGGAAGTGAAAAAGGAACGTCTGCAACGCTTGAACGCCCTTGTCAATGAAACGTGTGCATTGAAAATGAAGGAGTATGATGGGCAGATTGTTGAAGTGCTCGTTGAAGGCGAAAGCAAGAAGAATGCGGAAGTATTAGCAGGTTATACAACGAAAAATAAGCTCGTGAACTTCAAAGGACCAAAATCCGCTATTGGCCAAATCGTAAAAGTGAAAATCACCGGAACGAAAACATGGTCACTGAATGGGGATATGGTTGAAGAAGCAACGGCGATTGAGGTGGAGTAATATGACGAAATATACTAAAGATGACATTCTGAACAAAGCTGCCGAGCTTGCTGAAATGATCGCAAGCACGGAAGAAGTCGATTTCTTTAAACGGGCAGAAGCACACATCAATGAAAACCAAAAAATCCGTGAAATGATCGCCAGTATCAAGAGCTTACAAAAACAGGCAGTAAACTTCCAGCATTACGGCAAAGAAAAAGCATACAGTCAAGTTCAGGCCAAGATTGATGCACTGGAAAAACAATTGGATGAACTTCCGATCGTGCAAGAATTCAAACAATCCCAAGTGGATGTAAATGACCTTTTACAAATGGTTTCATCACAGGTATCGAATAAGGTGACGGACCTGATTATTGAATCGACTGAGGGAGACGTCCTTCGCGGTGAGACAGGTTCAAAGGTACAAGCAGGCGGCGGAAGCTGTTCATAAATATTAAAAAAGCCCTTCTGATTTCAGAAGGGCTTTTTTAGATGCGGAAATCCTTATACAGTGCCCATTCGTGACACATATCCCAAAACATGCGCATAAAATAACCTAGGTTTAAAACATTACAGCAGTTTTCAAACAATTAAAATTCTACGCACACTAGACTTTTACCACGCATAGGATGAATGGAAACTGTATGAGGAGGGTTCGCTAGCATGTCACAATATAGAGAGATAATTACTAAAGCGGTGGTGGCAAAAGGACGCAAATTCACAAAGTCCTCTCACACCATTTGCCCGGCTCATCATCCTTCTAGCATTCTAGGTTGTTGGATCATCAACCATAAATACGATGCAAAGAAAGTCGGCAAAAAGGTAGAAATTCACGGCAGCTACGAAATCAACGTCTGGTATTCCTATAACCAAAATTCAAAAACGGAAGTTGTAACTGAAAAAGTGCAATATACCGACGTTATTTCGTTGAAATACCGTGATCCCGATTGTCTTGATGACCATGAAATCGTTGCAAAAGCTGTCCAACAGCCGAATTGTTTAGAAGCTTGCATCTCCCCATGTGGACAAAAAATCATTGTCCATGTGGAAAGGGAATTCTTTGTGGAAGTCGTCGGCGAAACGAAAATTTGTGTCGCTGTAAGTCCAGATGGCCGCTGTGAGGATGACTGGGGCTCTGATTTCGATGATGAGGATTTCGAAGATTTAGATCCGGATTTCCTTGATGAATTCGAAGATGAATAGAATATAGAAATTAATACCGGATGACATTCCCTTCATCCGGTCTTATTTAATTTGAAGCGGGACAAGTCCTTGCAGGGCTGGGAATGAGAAAAAAATAGGAATGCAATGTTACTATATCCGTGCGTAAGGATTTGCAGATACAGCTAGCTCACAATTTAAAGGATAATTGATTTACCATGCAATTTCGAATACAGGCAATGTTGCTTTCCCGTATGTTATAATGAAGGACATAAATGTGTAATAGATTATAGTTTGGAAAGGTTTTGAAGGAATGGCTGGATATACTCCAATGATACAGCAATATTTAAAAATTAAGGCAGAGTATCAGGATGCCTTTTTATTTTTTCGTTTAGGCGATTTTTATGAAATGTTTTTTGACGATGCTCTGAATGCATCTCAAGAGCTCGAAATCACATTAACAAGCCGAGAAGGCGGTAGTGAAGAGCGAATTCCGATGTGCGGCATTCCGTATCACTCGGCTGCTAATTATATTGATATATTGATAGAAAAAGGTTTTAAAGTAGCTATTTGTGAACAAACCGAAGATCCGAAGCAAGCAAAAGGCGTGGTACGCAGGGAAGTTGTCCAGCTGATTACTCCGGGAACGAAAATGGATAGTAAGGGTCTTCGTGAAAAGGAAAATAATTATATTGCCACGATCACTTATTTCACTGATGGTCAGTTTGGCTTTGGATACAATGATTTATCGACAGGGGAAAATAAGGTCACATTGATTGAGAGTTTCGAGGAAGTTCTGAATGAATTTGCCATCCTCGGTGCGAGTGAAGTGGTCATTGCCGAGGATTTCAATGAAGAATGGAAAAAAAAGCTGCAAGAACGGGGCGCTGCCGCTCTATCCCTAGAGAATAATTCGGATCAAAGCGAGTCATTCGTTGCACTGCTTCATTTGTTAAAAGACCAGAAACTGGCGACAACGACTTCACGCTTATTGAATTATCTATACCGTACCCAAAAACGCAGCCTGGATCATTTACAGCCAGTGCTTGCATATGAAACATCTCAATATATGAAAATTGATTATTATAGCAAACGTAATTTGGAATTAACTGAAACCATTCGTTCCAAAGGTAAAAAAGGCTCATTATTATGGCTGCTTGATGAAACGAAAACAGCCATGGGCGGAAGAATGTTGAAACAATGGATTGATAGACCGCTCATTAATAAAAAACAGATCGAGCGGAGACAAAGCCTTGTTGAAACCCTAAAAAATCAATATTTCGAACGGCAGGACTTACGTGAACGCCTGAAGGAAGTGTACGATTTGGAGCGGCTTGCCGGAAGGGTGGCCTTCGGTAATGTAAATGCTCGGGACTTGATTCAACTGAAACGTTCATTGCAACAGGTGCCGATCATTCGTGAAATCGTGAAGTCAATGGCTTCAAATCAGGATATTTCAATTCTGGCCGATAAATTGGATCCTTGCGAAGAAGTGACGGATTTGCTTGAAACGGCGCTTGTAGAAAACCCGCCATTGTCCGTGAAAGAAGGAAATATCATTCAGGACGGTTTCCATAAGGAGCTGGATACATACAGGGATGCCAGCAGAAACGGGAAAACTTGGATTGCACAGCTTGAACGGGAAGAGCGGGAACGCACAGGGATCAAATCTTTGAAAATCGGATATAATCGTGTTTTTGGCTATTATATTGAAGTCACACGAGCCAATTTGCATCTGCTTGAAGAAGGCCGTTATGAACGGAAGCAAACTTTAACGAATGCCGAACGTTATATCACACCTGAGTTGAAAGAGAAGGAAGCTTTGATTTTACAAGCAGAGGAAAAAAGCATCAGTTTGGAATATGACCTATTCCTCAATCTTCGTGAAGAGGTCAAAAGCTATATCCCGCGCTTACAGGATTTAGCGAAAGGTGTCAGTGAACTGGATGTCTTGCAGTGCTTTGCGACGATTAGCGAAGAACGCCATTATGTGAAGCCTGTCTTTTCTGATGATCGAAGAATCGTACTGAAGGAAGGCCGACATCCAGTGGTCGAGAAAGTCCTTCAATCACAGGAGTATGTCCCCAATGACTGCTTCATGGATGGAGACCGGGAGTTACTCTTGATCACAGGGCCCAATATGTCGGGTAAAAGTACTTATATGCGTCAGATAGCGCTAACATCGATTCTAGCGCAAATTGGATGCTTCGTATCCGCAAGTATAGCTGAATTGCCTATTTTTGATAAGGTATTTACTAGGATCGGCGCGGCAGATGATTTGATTTCCGGTCAAAGTACATTCATGGTCGAGATGCTTGAAGCAAGAAATGCCATCATGAATGCGACAGAAAACAGTTTGATATTATTTGATGAGATCGGGCGGGGAACATCAACTTACGATGGGATGGCGCTTGCCCAGGCCATAATTGAATATATTCATGAGGAAATTGGGGCAAAGACTCTCTTTTCGACTCATTATCACGAATTGACAGTGCTGGCAGCGAAACTGCCAAAATTGAACAATATCCATGTCAGTGCCATTGAGCAAAATGGAAATGTCGTTTTCCTTCATAAAATTAAAGAAGGTCCAGCAGATAAAAGCTATGGAATTCACGTGGCAAAGCTAGCTGATTTACCGGAGCAGTTAATAGATCGGGCGGCCGCCATTTTAGCGCAGCTGGAAAATGAAAATGGACAGGCAAAGGCGATGCCTGAACAGGCTGCTGCTGTAAAAGCACCTATTGCCGGAGTAGCCCCGGTGACATCCATCAATGAGGCACAGCTTTCCTTCTTTGGGGAAGAGGCTCCTAAAGGAAAAGTGAATTCCTCGCCTAAGGAAAAAAAGGTGCTCGATGACATAAAATCACTGGATATCCTTGAAATGACGCCGCTTGAGGCGATGAATACCCTTTATAAATTACAAAAGAAACTTAAATGAGATAATAAAGCGAGGCGATAAAAATGGGGAAAATCAAACAGCTCGACGAGGCTTTATCTAATAAAATCGCAGCTGGCGAAGTTGTTGAACGCCCAGCCTCAGTCGTTAAGGAACTTGTGGAAAACGCAATAGATGCAAACAGTACCATTATAGAGATTGAATTGGTGGAGGCTGGACTTGGTTCCATCAGGATCGTGGATAATGGCGATGGGATTTTGGCTGATGACATAGAGGCGGCATTTAAACGTCACGCCACAAGTAAAATAAAAGATGAAAATGATCTCTTCCGAATCCGAACACTCGGCTTCCGCGGTGAAGCAATGCCCAGTATTGCTTCAGTTTCCCGTTTTGAAATGAAAAGCAGCACTGGCGAAGGTGTAGGAACGCGCATACTTCTTGAAGGCGGCATGGTTAAGGAACTCGAGGCTTCATCCAGCCGTAAAGGAACGGATATCCTTGTTTCCGATTTGTTTTACAATACTCCTGCAAGGTTGAAATATATGAAAACCATTCATACCGAGTTAGGAAATATTACGGATGTCGCTAACAGGCTCGCACTTTCGCACCCGGATGTTTCAATACGGTTAACACACAATGAGAAGCGTATCCTGCACACGAATGGTAACGGCGATGTCAGGCAGGTGCTAGCCGCTATCTATGGGACGAATATTGCCAAAAAGATGATTCCGGTTCAGGCAAGCTCCCTGGACTTCAAATTATCCGGATATATCGTCATGCCCGAAGTCACCCGGGCTTCAAGGAATTATATTTCGACCATGATAAACGGCCGCTTCATTAAAAACTATGCGCTCGTGAAAGCAATCCTGGATGGTTACCATACACTTCTACCAATTGGGCGTTTTCCAATTGCTTTGTTGAATATTGAAATGGACCCGATTCTTGTCGATGTCAATGTACATCCGTCCAAAATGGAGGTAAGACTAAGCAAGGAACAGGAATTGTTCAGTCTTGTATCGGAAACGATTAAATCTTCGTTTAAAAAGATGTCTCTAATTCCAAGTGGATATACACCTACCCCAAAGCCGGAACAGGCGAAAAGTGAGCAAACTACGCTGGAATTGGACCATGTTGTGGAAAGCGGCAAGCGGGTCCTTGAAGAAGCCAAGAAAGAAGCTTCACTCTTGAAGGATACCTTGATTCGGGAAAAGCAGGAACAAAAGAGTTATGTGGATTATGAAGATTTCAATTTTGAACCAATAAAGGAAATAATCTATAGCAATGAACAGCAGCAAATGGAAGATGTCTATGTACCGGTCTTACAAGATGATAAAAGCAAACCATATTTCGAGTCAGCTGAAAAGTATACAACCTACACTGTCGAACAAGAGGAAGAAATCGAGGCGAATGAACAGGCTAACCGCATCCCTCCCATGTACCCGATTGGGCAAATGCATGGAACATATATTTTCGCTCAAAACGAAAAAGGTTTATATATCATAGACCAGCATGCTGCCCAGGAACGGATCAAATACGAATATTTTAAAGAGAAGGTCGGACGTGTTGAAAACGAGCTGCAGGACATGCTGGTTCCCATCACCCTTGAATTTTCAACAGACCAATGTATTCGGATAAATGAATATCGGCATGAGTTGGAAAAAGTCGGCGTCTATTTAGAGGAGTTTGGCTACAATGCCTATATTGTCCGATCGCATCCACAATGGTTCCCTAAAGGAATTGAACAGGAAATCCTTGAAGAAATGATTGAACAATTGCTCTCGATGAAAAAGGTCGACATCAAGAAATTGCGTGAAGAAGCAGCTATCATGATGAGCTGTAAAGCCTCCATAAAGGCAAACCGTCATCTGCGCAATGATGAAATCCAAGCACTTTTGGATGAACTAAGGCGCACAACCGATCCCTTCACATGCCCTCATGGAAGGCCTATCATCATCTCTTATTCCATTTATGAAATGGAGAAAATGTTCAAGCGGATCATGTAATTAAAAGCAATGGAGAACCCTTATGTAATGGGATTCTCCATTGCTTTTTTAGTTAAATGACCACAAAATGACCACATTTATGGGTCCATGCTCTTTTTTCCTAGAGCTTTTGAAAAGTTTTCTGCAGTTCTGAGTAACATGACTATATTTTTTCAAGGTAATAGAAACTTTAGAATGTCCTAATCTTTCTGATACCACTTTAGCATTTACTCAGATTTCCAACATTATAGTTGCATGTGTATGACGTAAATCATGAAATCGTATGCGGACAAGCTAGGTAAACCAGTCATTAAAGAAATTTAAGAGGGGGTAATGCCTGCACCTTTTATTAGCTTTGTTAAAGAAAATGTTTTTATTTGATTTTATCGAACGTTTGTTCCTTGAAGAACAAAAATTACCGTAAGGGAGTGATATGCCATTATAGGGGGCTTCAATGGAATAAGAACGGGAACGTCCAAATCGGACGTTCCCATATTTTGAATTAAATGGGCACGTAAGAATAATGTACCCGTGCGTGTTAGGAGTGGCCGTCATGCTCTTGATAAGAACCCTTCGAATGTAAGTGAACTTTGATAATATTGTTCAACTTTCAACGCCTAAAACGAAATTAATTTATTTTTCCTTATCGAAAATATAAACTTGGTTACCCGTCTATTTTATTAATTAGTTCCTCATCTTCACTCAACATATTTATAAATTTTACTAAGGATGCAGGTACATACTTATCTTTTCGATAAATGAAAACTGTCCTAACTTTTCCATTCGGAATTGAGTGTTGTCGAATGATTCCGTCTTGTACCTGTTTTGAAACAACTCTTTGCGGAAGCATACTTATACCTAGACCAGCTGCTACACAACCGATGATCCCATCTATAGTGCCAAATTCCATTATCTTATTGGGTATCATCTTCTCTTGTTGTAGCCATAGTTCAAACTTTTCCCGATAAGCACATCCTGCATGAAATACAAGCAGCGTCCTTGTTTGAATATCTTTGATAGAAGATATAGGAGGATGAACTGTATCTGTAATGAGCATTAGTTCTTCTTCGAATACTTCTTTCTGAATGAGATCTGGATGATTAATGGGTCCAGCCACAAATGCTCCATCAAGTTCATTCTGAAGGACTGCTTGAATATTTTGTTGAGTGGAGCCTGTTTTTAAAGTTAAATCAACCTCTGGAAAATCTTTGTGATACTTTGAAAACAAGACTGGTAAGCGAACTGCTGCGGTTGTTTCCATTGAACCAATAATTAACGGACCTCTGGGTGTTTGATCATCATTCATCATATTTTTGGTTTCTTCTATAAGATCGAATATTTTTTCTGTATATGTTAGCAACATGCTTCCTTTGTCAGTTAATGCAGTGCCACGATTATGTCTATAAAAAAGAGTTGTTTGAAGATCCGATTCCAACTGCTGTATTTTCATCGTGATATTTGACTGTGCATATTGAAGTTCTCTTGCTGCTTGAGAAATGCTTCCCATCTTAGCAACACTGTGGAAAATTTTTAATGAGTGCAAATCCAAAATAATCTCTCCTTAGTTGATATATCTTTTAGCCATCAGTATGAGTGATACCAAATATCGATTTTAAGTATTATACCATATGGCAAAAAGAAGATATGCTTATAATATCCTACATTTCAATTGGACACTCTAAAACCATTATTTATTTTGAGGGGAGATACAAAATGCCATTATTACGTTTTGATTTAGTAGAAGGAAGAAACGAAGAAACTTTAAAAAAATTATTGGATTCGGCTCACCATGCGATGGTGGAAGCTTTCCAAGTGCCTGAAAGTGATCGTTATCAAATAGTTCATCAGCACCCGCCGCATGAGCTAATGATCGAGGATACCGGACTGGGGTTTAAAAGAAGCAGAGACCTAGTAATTATTAGTATTGTAAGTAAAAAAAGAACGGAAAAACAGAAAGAAACCTTATACTCACTTCTTGCTCATAAACTTGAATCGGACTGTGGGATTTCTCCACAGGACTTGATGGTTTCTATAACAGAAAACAGCGATGCTGACTGGAGTTTTGGACGAGGGGAAGCACAGTTTCTAACAGGTTCATTATAGTTAATTGGAGGAAATCTTTGAAGAATCAAACTTATCATTTTTTAATAGGGGGAATATTTTCTTTAATCATTGCGATGGGGATTGGAAGATTTGCATATACTCCCATTCTTCCTCTTATGCAAAAAGAACTTTCTTTATCAAATGCAGCTGCTGGTTATATAGCAACCAGTAATTACGCAGGATATTTGCTTGGAGCAATTTTAGCAGGTGCCATTCCTTTTAAGAAGTGTAGAACCATTTTGTTAAGAATAAGTCTAATCATCAGTATCTTAACCACGGCTCTAATGGGTCTCACATACTCTAATTCACTATGGATTGTACTTCGCTTTCTATCAGGATTTGCCAGTGCGTTTGTATTGGTCTTAGCCTCTGGTATCGTGTTAGATAAACTTTCAACTATAAGAAAAACCAGTTGGTCGGGGATGTTTTATGGGGGAGTAGGTTTGGGAATCTTTTTATCAAGTCTAATGATTCCGAGTTTAAACTATTTATTTCGGTGGGAAGGAACATGGATAGGACTAGCTGTTGTGAGTGGCATCCTTGCTATCTTTGTATGGATCTGGCTCGATGAAACCCTTAACGTTGTCGAGAAGAAAAATAAACAAGATATGATTGTAAAAGTGCCCCCCGCTAAATGGCTTATATGGTTGATTATTGCGTATGGTTTAGAAGGATTGGGTTACATTGTTACCGGAACGTTTATCGTATCCATCGCTGAAAAGACCACATACTTTCATAATGGTGCTACCTTAGTTTGGATGATGGTGGGATTGGCTGCGATTCCATCCTGTCTCATCTGGTCTTTATTAGCTAAAAAATGGGGATTCATTAAATCTTTAGTGCTTGCAATGGCTCTGCAATCCTTGGGTATTGCGATGCCAGCCTTTTGGATGTCAAAAACTAGTTTTGTCATTAGTGCTTTATTATTTGGAGCCACCTTTATGGGTATCACCACCCTGGCTACAACATTGGGACGAGAAATGAATCCATCTGATAGCAGTCGGACTATTGGTATTCTTTCTGCTATTTATGCTATTGGACAGTTGATAGGACCAACCCTTGCTGGAGTCTTATCATCATTCACACATGATTTTAATGCTGCTTTTATTGGCGCAGCGTGTGTTGTCTTCTTTGGGGCAATTTTGCTTTCAAGTGGGATTCATTTCGAGAACAACCCTAACATAAGAAATTCAACTGTCCAATACAAAAAATAGAAAATAATTAATTGGGATATAAATACAAAATTGGGGGATTCATTGATGTTAAATAATGAAATGATGAAGCATTTGAAGATTAAGAATCCTATTATACAAGCTCCTATGGCTGGTGGGATCACCACTTCGGATTTAGTAGCCGAGGTATCCAATGCTGGGGGACTTGGAATGATCGGAGCAGGCTATCAGACACCAATACAAACGAGAGAGCAGATTAGAGAAATCAGGCAGTTAACTTCAAACCCTTTTGGCATCAATCTATTCGTGCCAAACGAATTTAACGTAACGCCTGACGCAGTCCAATCAGCTAACCAGCTTTTACACACCATTTGTAAGCAATTAAATTTAGAACAAACAGACAGCTTTGACATTCCTGAGTATAAAAAAATTTATGAAAGCTTCATTGAACAAGTTAAGGTTGTCATTGAAGAGAATGTATCTATTTGTTCCTTTACATTTGGTATTCCTCCTAAGGAAGTGATGGATGAATTAAAACAGCATAACATCACTCTTATAGGAACAGCTACAACGGTAAGGGAAGCAGTTGAAAATGAAAAAGCGGGAATGGATATGGTTGTTATGCAAGGCAGTGAAGCTGGCGGGCATCGCGGGAACTTTATTGATGGTCATCAGGAGAGCCTAGTAGGTTTAATGTCACTTATTCCGCAGGCTGTTGACAATGTAAGCATACCTGTTATTGCTGCAGGAGGAATTATGGATGGAAGAGGATTAATGGCTTCACTCTGCTTAGGAGCACAAGGTGTACAAATGGGTACAGCTTTCTTGACTTGTATAGAAAGTGGGGCACATAAGGTACATAAAGAAGCCATATTGAATGCTGATGAAGACCAGACAACCTTTACTCGTGCCTTTTCTGGTAAATGGGCAAGAGGTATTAAAAACAAATTTATTGCAGATATGCTGGAGCATGAATTGCTTGTACCCGATTTTCCTGTTCAAAACCTAATAACTCAAGTAATTAGAAAAACGTCCAGTGGACAAAATAATCAAGATTTCATGTCCCTATGGTCTGGCCAGAGTCCAAGATTAGCTAAAAATCAATCTGTTGTATCATTAATGAAAAATATTATTACAGAAGCAAAAAACATAAATCTATTATGAGATGTTACGAGGTTAAAAGAATTCGGTTTTTTAAGCGGATCATGTAATTAAAAGCAATGGAGAACCCTTATGTAATGGGATTCTCCATTGCTTTTTTAGTTAAATGACCACATTTATTGGTCCATGCTCTTTTTTCTAGTGCTTTTGAAAAGTTTTCAGCATAAGAGACCTGTATATTCGAAGTAACTGAGTTAGTTCCTGTTTATAAAGTCAAGTAATAACTTGTGTGAATACTTTATATCACTATTGATTTCACTATCTTCTACAGAGCCTAAAATATGCAACGCTTTTTTTATTATGATTTCATCAGTTACAAACTCATCGCTGATTAATTCAACTAAATTTTGAGATGCTCTTTCTTGAATATATATATATGAGTTAGTTTCAAGGAACATAATCAGTGTAGATGCGAGTTCTGTTAAATCTTTATAACTACATGCCCATATGCTTATACCATCTAAAATGTCCTCAGTATCTATACTTTTACACAAATCTTTTGCACGTTCAACGGATAACTCATATCCACCAATGTAATCGGACAAATCTTCTGTTGGCGGTTCATCTTTATTTTTACTATAATCTAATACAATCCACGTGTGTCCATCTCCGGAGATTGTTACAAAATCTTTTTCTTTAATTCCCCATTCATTAAGATGGTATTTTGATTTGTAAATTCCTTCATTTTCTTTAATTCCAAACAGAAAGTCTACAGCAATATGATTATCAGCGTAGGAATTTTTAAAACTCACTGGTAATGCGTTGTATTTTAAATATCCCCCATTTTGAATTTTTAATAGTTCAATATATTCTTTTGGGAGTTTAATGTTTAAATTTGTTTCAGCATCAAGGATATCTCCTTCTGTTAATTCATTTAGGTTATATTCATCAAAATCCATATCTTCGAATTCTTCAAAAATAGACTCCAAGTATCACACTCTCCATATTACTTAGTTTCATTCTTCTCAAATAAATCATCCAACAGTAAAATCTCAACTATTTATAGGCTTTTTCAATTGTAAGGTGATTTCTCATATTTATCCAAAAAATGTTTTAATTTATTTGCATTTATAAAATTTCAATAATTCCTTTTAGATAGAACCTGTGATGCACTATTAAGCCACAGATGATTAAATTTTATAGAACTAGATTGAGCATTTTGATAGGGTGAGGTTCTTTTAAAGATAGGAGTACTTCTGAGCCAACCGCAAACTGAATAATCTGTTGCTGTTTTAGGGGGAGCAATTTGAGAATTTTTTATATTATAAGAAGAAACTCGGTAGAATATATTTAGATAATATAACGGATAATTGTATCCAAGCGTGTTATGGATTTTTAAATACCCATAAACCACATTGGGTGGACACCATAATATAAGATGTTGCGCAGTAAAATGAATTCGACATTTTACACGGGTCATGTAATAAAAAGCAAGGGAGAACCCTTATGTAATGAGAGGTTCTCCCTTAGACGTCATCCATGAAGGGTGTATAGGCCTTGAACAGCGTTAATCATGTTCCCAACATCTATCTTCAATAATAATATGGGGGATTGGGCTGGTATTGATAGTTGTATGCCGGGGCAGTATATAGTTGGTTATCATAGTGATTAATATATTGAGGATATTGCTGCATCTCTTCATCGGCTCGATGGCAGTTGACTGGCGGACCGATGAATGTTGATGGCTGAACCGGTGCAATTGCTTTTTTCCATTGGTTTTCATCCATGCAATAAGTATGTGCCATAATATTTGCCGGCGTCAATTTCAAGATATCCGAACCGAGGATCACCTCAGGTGTTGGTGCATTAAAAATGGCGAGCAAATGAGTATTATCCGTATTAGCCACTTCATAATGCCACCAACCTTGTGGGACATTGGCTACTTGACCGGGTTTAATGGGATAATTTTGTATTTGTTTTGTAAAAGGATTCAGTAATGAAACGGTTGCCGCTCCAGAAATGCAATACACGAGCTCTGCTGCATTTTGGTGATAATGCGGTTCTACGACATTGTCTGTACTAAGGTAAATATCTAATAATGAAACATTTTCGAGTGTGTTCAATTGTTTGATACCTAATACATTGATATAGTTTTGATTGTCTTTTTTCATTAAATTGCTTTTATTAATATCGAAAAAGTATTGTGTGGATGGTGAGGTATAGTCCATATAGGAGACCATGAATTTATCATTCCTTTTTTTAAGACTTGATTTTTCAGGATATGTAAAATCTCATTTTAATGTGCAATAACCCAGTGGGTTTATTGCCTATGGAACTGATAAGGGTTGCTGATGATGCTGTGATAGGCAGTGACTTAGAGTAACGTAATAGTTATGGTTATTATATCAATATTATTTTATATATTTTAAAACTGAAACTACTAAACTGAATTTTTGATATAATCAAACTTTTGATTAGCGTAATTTTCCCATTGCATGACTTTAAATTACAGTGATATAATGTTCTCTGTGATTTTAAAGTTTAACATAGGAAGTGGCTAAATTGTCGAACAATTCAAAAGAGAGTAAATTCGTCCCGTACGTCTCTGCATCTAAATCTTTACCGGAATTGACTGCAACTGCAATCATTCTAGGGATCATTCTTGCAATCGTATTCGGGGCGGCAAATGCATACTTAGGCCTACTTATTGGTTTAACTGTCTCTGCTTCAATACCCGCGGCGGTAATTTCAATGGCTATATTAAGAGGGGTTTTTCGCAGGGATTCAATATTAGAAAACAATATTGTGCAAACGATGACCACAGCAGGTGAGGCTATTGGTGCCGGTGCTGTATTTACCATTCCAGCATTATTCATGTGGGACATGGACGTGAGTCAAGCATTCATCATTTTCGTTGTATTAACTGGGGGATTTTTAGGGGTCTTCATGATGGTTCCACTTCGCCAGCTTTTGATTGTAAGGGAACATGAAACATTACCTTATCCTGAAGGTACGGCATGTGCCGAGGTCCTGAAATCAGGAGAAAAGGGTGGTACAAGCGCCAAGCTGATCGGAGCCGGCTTGGTTATCGGCGGTGTGGTTAAAGGTCTTGGTGATGGGTTTAAGCTTTTCAAGACTGAGGTTGAAACAGGAATCACGAATTTTAAAAATGCAGTGGTTGGTCTTGATGCCTTTCCTTCCCTTTTGGGTGTAGGTTATATTATTGGACCGCGTGTTGCAGGACAAATGCTAGGTGGGGGGTTATTAGCCTGGGTCGTTCTAATACCGGCCATCAGCTTTTTTGGCGGAAGCAATGGAACAGCCATTTTCCCTTCTGAGGTACCGATCGGTGAATTGGATGCATGGGGAATTTGGGATAATTATATACGCTACATTGGTGCTGGTGCCGTTGCAACTGGCGGATTGATCACATTAATCAAAACATTACCAATACTTTTCAGTTCAGTTTTCGATACTCTTAAAGGTGTTAAAGCCAATAAAGGACAACTAAAATCAGGTTCGATCCGTACAGAACAAGACATACCGGCTAAATACGTTTGGCTGGGAACGATCATCGTTATTTTAATCATTGCTTTCACACCTATCACGGATGTAGGAATCATCGGTGCGATTGCAATTGCGATTTTTGGGTTTTTATTCGTGACAGTGGCTTCAAGGGTTGTTGGGATCGTCGGAAGTTCTTCTTCCCCAGTTTCAGGAATGACGATAGCCACACTATTGATTGTAGCGATTGTCTATAAAGCTACTGGTTTTACTGGTACGACGGGAATGGTAGCCGCTTTAACCGTCGCTGCGATCATTTGTACTGCACTTGCGGTTTCAGGTGATGTTTCTCAAGATCTAAAAACAGGATATATCGTCGGCGGAACACCATGGAAACAACAAGTTGCCATGATGATCGGTGTTGTTGCGTCAGCTTCTGTCATTGGTTTTATCCTGGTTCTGATGGATAACGCATATACGATGGGATCTGCAGAACTGCCTGCACCTAAAGCGGCACTAATGAAAATACTAGCTGAAGGTGTTCTTGGGGGAGATTTACCTTGGACACTCATCTTTATCGGTGCGGCTATTTCGATCACATTAGAATTTTTCGGTCTAAATTCACTTGTTGTTGCTGTCGGCATTTACTTGCCGGTTCATACTAGTGCCCCAATCATGATCGGTGGATTTATTCGTTTCTTCGTTGAGTTTTTCTCGAAAACAAAAGAAGCGCTTAAAGCACGGGTTGATAGAGGTGTATTATTTGCATCTGGTTTAATAGCGGGTGAATCATTGATTGGTGTTCTTATTGCCATATTGATCGCAGCAGGTGTCCAAGTTCCGGCTGCGGCTAAATTAGCCAGCAATTTGCTACCTTTCCTATTATTCCTTGCTCTAGCTGGATTGCTATGGTTCGTATCCAGCAAAGGGAAAAAAGAAGATGCTTCGTAAAAGCCAATCAAAAAAGAGGAACCTGTTAACCATGGTTCCCCTTTTGGAAAAACGCGTCACTATGGTACAAGAATCTTCGGAAGCAACTTTTTTAGTCATTCAAAGGACCAATTTTGTGGAACGAATTACAATTCGTTTCTTTAAACAACCATCAGTCCGCAAAATCAAGCTTGATAAGTTTGGGGCATATGCCATTAAACAGATGGAGTTCCAAAGAAATGTAAATCAGATTTCTGAAGCGATGAGTGAACATTTTGGAGAGGAAGCAGAACCGGCTTTACCGAGGTTGATGAAATTCCTGGAAATTCTAGAGGTTCATGATTGGATCATATGGAATGATGAAGAAGAAAAATGAAAAAAGCTGAAGCTCTTTTGATGCTTCAGCTTTTTTCTGTTTTAAATTTGATGAAAATCAAAAATTTTCACAGGCTTACGACATTCTAATAATCTATATTTTTACAAAAATGAACTTTTAGTATAATTATTTGTAACTAATTTATATATATTGTATTCTTGTACTGTCAGTCAGGATAAAATATTCATATTTTGAAGAGCAGGTGGATTATTATGGGAAGAGTACAAGGGAAAGTAGCATTAGTTACAGGTGGAGCTTCAGGTATAGGGTTATCCATATCCACACTAATGGCTAAAGAAGGCGCAAAAGTCGTGATTGCTGATTTTAACGAAAAAGGAGCGAAAGAAGCGGCTGAAAACATTAAAAAACAAGGTGGGGAAGCGTCTGGAGTGTTCTTGGATGCCGGACAAGCAGATTCCATCCAGGCAGCTGTCGACTTTACCATTGAACAATATGGAACGGTTACGGTACTTGTTAATAATGTGGGGTCAACTAACCTGCATAAAGATCTGGATGTCGTGAATTTAGATTTGGAAGAATGGGACCGACTTATGGATGTGAATTTAAAAAGTGTGCTATTGGGCAGCAGGTTTGCGATTCCTCACATGATTAAAGCGGGAGGAGGTTCGATAATCAATACGGCCTCCATGGCTGGATTTACAGGTGACTCCGTACGATCTGCATATGGCGCGTCCAAAGCGGGGGTAGTGAATCTGACTCGTTATATCGCTGCACAGTATGGTAAAGATCATATTCGTTGTAATGGAGTGGCACCAGGTCTTATTTTAACTCCTGCAGCGAAAAATAATATGCCTCAGGCCGTACTCGATATTTTTGCTAAATTCAATGCATTGCCATATCATGGTGAAGCGGATGATATCGGTTATACCGTACTATTCCTTGCATCTGACGAGTCCAAATTCATTACAGGTCAGACGATCCAAGTGGAAGGCGGTCATTATATGGCCAACCCAAGCATCTCTGATTTTAATGATTATGTAACGAAAGCAAAATCCAATTAATTTTCTGGACATTCATATAACAAAACCTTACCCTGGAAAAGATCAACCTTATCCGGGGTTTTTGGTTAGGAAGCCCTTTATTTAAAAAACATGAAGCAGGTGCATTAACAATGGAAGAAACGAATTATGACGAAATGCTGAACATCAAAACGGAAGGTGAACAAAAAAAATTCAATGATTCTCTGCATTATCACCGATACGAACCTACGCCTTATAGCGCATTAGAACATTTATTCAAAAAATATGCACTGAAAAGAAATGATCGCATTGTTGATTTTGGATGCGGTAAAGGACGCTTGAATTTTTTCATCCATCATTTATATCAATCATCTGTGGTTGGCGTGGAGATGAATGAAAGTTTCTATAAAGAAGCGATCGAGAATCTGAATGGCTACATGAAGAAAAGGAACAACAACTATGGCAATATAGAATTCCACTGCTGTTTGGCGGAAGAATATGATATTGATACGAATGATAATCGCTTTTATTTCTTTAACCCGTTCTCGGTACAGATCTTCATGAAAATCATCAATAACATATTGCTTTCCTTTGAAAAAGAACCGCGCCAAATCGAACTGATTTTATTTTATGCTTCACAGGATTATATTTTTTTCCTCGAAAACCAAACCGCCTTCGAACTGAAAGACGAGGTGATGTTACCTGGCTTGACAGAATCTAATCCTTTTGAAAAATTCGTCATATACCAATTGTTAATTTGAATGGATACTCGTTTTTTGGTGATAATCAAGCAAATATTAAATGCACCCAAGCGATATTTCATTGATGCTTGGGTGCAATGAGTAACGAACCGTGGTGGGTACTTAATTTACAGTGTATTGTAAAATTCTTACTTTTTTGCATGCTCCTATTCCATTTTTTATCTTTTAGTTTTATGCTCTTCTATTTCTAAGGATGAATCACTTTGTTTGTGGGCGAGGTTCTAGTTTATAGTTTGTAAGCCATAGTAAACATAAAAAAATTAATTCAAATGCATTGGTAACAGCCGAACTTTCTATGGGAATAGGGATGGCACTTCCAACTATCATGACTATAACTCCTAAAAGCATCCAAATCCAACGTGTTCTTATAAATATGCAGATGCTAATCACCAATAATATAAAGGTAACAATAAGCACCATTAAAGGTGGGCCTGAAGATTCCTCACTAACATATCTTAAAACACCATACTCGTAGATTGGTACAAATGTCTTATGCATATTTTCAATAAATTCATAGATGATAAGCCCAGCTGTAAGGAAAAGGAAAAAGTAGGGTGTTATCATTTTTTTTGTAAAAGGAATATGTATCCTTTTCGCCATTCCCCATCCAAACAAAATCAATGTGGGAGTGATAAATCCATGACTCCAGAAACGTAATGCATTTAATGACTCCAACAAAGGGCCATCACCAATGAACTTTCCAGAGGCAATAATTAAGTTATCCACGATAAGCCCGAAAGTAACTAGAAGAAGAAAGCTTGAATACGAAAAGAGTTTACGGTCCTGTCGAAGTAACATCATTCCCATGATAAAAAGAATAATATAAATGATTGATAACAAAAATATAAAATAGTATCCAACTAATTCACCCCCTATATTGTTTTTTTCCATACTATAATAGAACAAAACATATCACAAAAAATAACTTTAAATATAATTTTAATTTAATGTGAAATTCATATTCAGGAAAGATTGTATACGGAGAAAATAATGGGTAGGCTTTATATGTGGTTTTTATAAGTATTAAAGGTCTACATAAGAAACTTTATATTTAAACATGGATGGAAGCATTGCATGAAAAATTCCCATAAATAGCGATATTACTGATAAGCAGCCACTGAAATACGTGCACAGATTGTGTAATAATTCTCAATGTGGACTCAGACGAACTACGTTTCCGAAAAACATGTGGCAATGTTCGATAGCTGGCATCCAAACAAAGAGAGAGGATTCGTACAGGGTGATTACACCTAATAAGGTGAGAAATAGCACAGCAAGTAAATAAACTTGAAAATGATGGAGATAATCCCCCTTTGTCATAAAATATTCAAAAGAGAAGGAAGTTAGATGTAAAGTTCAAGGACAGGGTGAATGAAAAGCAATACTAGTAGCTGTGTGTGTCCATAACATCACCTAGAAATAAATTTTAGGAATAGTGAGGTATAAAATGAAAAAAGTTATTAAATATATTCTCGTTAGTATAATTGCATTAATGATTATCGCTTTCGGCGGCTTTTACATATGGTCAGAACAAACATACAAGCCATCAGATGAATTGTATGCGTTAGTTGGAAAGGGGAATATAAAAAAGGAAAATGGGTTTGTCACATTCGAACCAACAAAAACTAAGAAAGTGGGCATTGTCCTGTATCCAGGTGCCAAGGTTGAGCCGGAAGCATACGGATATTATGCAAAAGAATTATCGAAAGAGGGATATACAGTCGTTATCCCAGATGTGAGGTTCAATTTCGCTTTGTTTGATAAAAATAAAGCGGTGGAAGCTAAAGATGCATATCCAGATGTGGAGAAATGGTACGTTGCTGGACACTCGTTAGGAGGAGTAGCCGCCTCCGCATATGCTTATGAAAATCCAAAAGAGGTGGAAGGAATTATCCTCCTCGGTTCATATCCCAGTAACTCGAATGACTTTTCAAAAATGAAGGTTCCTATGCTATCGTTATATGCAGAACATGATGGGCTATCTACAGTGAAGAAGATTGTGAAGACAAAGCACTTACTGTCTAAACAGGCTAACATGCATAAGATAGCGGGGGGAAACCACGGTCAATTTGGTGTATACGGAAAGCAAAAGGGAGATAATGAAGCGACTATCTCAGCTAAGAAACAGCAAGAAGAAATGATAGTTGTCACAAAAAAATGGCTTAATCAGAATGGGGAGTAAGTAAAATTCAGCTTGAGCCATGAGAAAAAGGACCCGTTATTCTATGATGATGTAGAGATGCCTTCAATGAATTAATTGGGGGCATTTTCATATCGAATTATATTTGGACTTGGAAACAATGATGCAAAGGGATCCGGTATGCGGAAAAAAGGGGGGGATGTAGACTAAACGACAAGCACCAAACCTCCCCGGTCCGGATTATTGCTTTCGCGTTATTTGTTTAATATTATGCTATATTTGTAAATTCACTCATTTAATGAGTGTATTTGTAAGTATGTAAATAATTATCCGGACACACAACGAAAAGAGAGGCAATCGTTATGATTGCCTCTCTCAAGAAGAAAAACGAGTTTGCATGAAGTTTGTTTCAGTTGATTTCAGAAATCCGTTCCCTTTTTCTGCAAAGCCTCATCAATGCAAGCGGCTGTGGGGTCTCGGCTAGCCAGTTATTCGGAGGAGTGGCGCAAATTTCTTCAATCCAATGACGTTTCACCCATTAAAAAAGTAAAAAACATGAAGGGTAACAAAGTCTTCCGAGCCTCCTTTTATCAACAAAAGGGTTTCTATCTAAACTTTAAAACTAAGTTGATTGGAGTCGGTGTTCGAGCCTCCTGCGGAAGGCAAGTGCCTGGAGTGGAATTCAATGTTCCAAACTTACAAAACCCTAAAAAAATCGAGTATGTCTACAGTCTAGGCTGCCTTAATTAATAAGGCAGCCGTCTTATTTTATATAATAATATTCAATAGTTACGCTCGATGACAAAGTGCGCGCGATCGCCTCTAAAGAGAGTTTTAGAGAATTCAATGACCGATCCGTCATTCTCATATGTGTAAGTTTCCAATGAAAAACAAGGTGAGCCGTTCGGTACGTCCAATTTGTCAGAAATGGAATCGTCGGCAAGTGAAAACTCCAAGTGTTCGACCGTTTTTTTTACTTTTAAATTGAATTGTGTCTCAAGTACTTTAAAGAGTGATTTTTCGCAGGCTTCGATATTAAGCCCGGGTGTTTTATACCAAGGGAGATAGGCAATTTCATATTGAAGGGGGATATCGTTTACGTAACGTATCCGTTCCAGTTTATTTACGGGGTCTCCAATATTTTGTTTAAAAAGCTTGGCAAGGGTAGCGTTTGCTTCGATCACCTTTAAGCTAATGACCTTTGTAGAAGGGTTTTTTCCTTGCATCGTGACTTGCTCAGAGAACTTTTCAACCGTGCTTGAAAGAAATTGCTTCACTTTATTTTCCGAAACGAAAGTACCTTTGCCCTGAACACGGTAGATGTAGCCTTCGACGTTCAATTGCTGTAAGGCCGTGCGAACTGTTGTCCTGCTTACTCCGTATATTTTACAAAATTCTGCCTCAGTCGGTAATTTTGTATTTGTTTGATATTCGCCATTTTTTATGAGATCGATAATTGATTCCTTAACTATGGAATGCAATGCCGCTTCTTTATTCATGGTCTCCACAGTGATTCCTCCTATGCTCATTCCCAATATATACATATAGATTATCTCGGATAAGTTCAATAATCAACTTTAATTCGCAAATTTGTAATAACAAATTAAAAATTGTGTTGATATTTTTTTGATTTGTAACTACAATGTATGTATGGAGGCAATAATACCCATTTCATATTCAAGGGATGTGATAAAAGTAACATCGATTATAAAAAATGCGGTTTAGACTTACTTGAAAATACTGAATAATCAATCATTAAAAAAGGGGGGTAATTTCAATGAATATCTTATTATGTTGTTCTGCAGGGATGTCTACTAGTTTATTAGTTACCAAGATGGAGGAAAGTGCTAAAAAACAAGGGGTAGAGTGTCATATATGGGCAGTTGGTTCTACAGAAGTTAACAATGAAATAGATAAGGCGGATGTTATTTTATTAGGGCCGCAGGTTAGATATCTTCTTTCCAAGCTACAGGAAGCGGGGAAAGAAAAGGGAATTCCAGTCGCAACCATCAATCCGATGTTCTATGGACTATGTAATGGTGAAGAAGTGCTAAAACAAGCCACTACTTTAATAAAAGGAGAATAAGGATATGATGACTTTTATTGATAAGTATATTATGCCTGGGGCGGTAAAGGTAGGAAATAACCGGCATTTGCTTGCAATTCGTGACGCATTGATTGGAATGATAGCGATTACAATGATCGGGTCATTCGCCGTCCTGTTTAATAATCTAGGGCAAGTCATCAAGCCTTACGGAAGAATGATGGAGGCCATCTTCGGTCCTGCATGGAATACGCTCGGCGGTGATATTTGGTTTGGAACCTTTGCATTCATGACGGTATTCGCTGTATTCGGCATTTCTTATAAATTGGCACGATCATACGGTGACGATGGTTTTGAAGCGATGCTGGTATCCGCAGCCTGTTTCTTCTTACTATTGCCTCAAATCGGAAATGTCACTTTAACCATCGATGATAAAGATGTTACTGGCGGGGCCTGGGGTTTTGTAAGCGTAAACTATTTTAATGCTACAGCCCTCTTTACAGGAATTGTCGTTGCCTTGATAGCCACTGAAATATTTGTGAGACTTTCCCGAGTGAAGTATTTAGTCATCAAGCTTCCTGATGGAGTACCTCCTGCGGTTGCCCGTTCATTTGCAAAGTTAGTGCCGGGTATGGCAACGATCTTTATCGCTGGTATATTCGGACTGCTGTTCCGTAAAGCTACGGATGGGCAGGTATTGAATGACTGGTTGAGTAAAGTGATCGTATCTCCATTACAAAGTGCAGTAGATTCATTGCCATTCGCTATTTTACTAGTATTTCTTGTTCATTTATTATGGATGATCGGTTTGCATGGACCCAATATCCTTGGTGGGATAACGACACCGCTTTTTGAAAGTTCAGGAGTGAAAAATATCGATTTATATGCAAAAGGCGTCAAAGACATGGACCAATACGGGGTATTGGCGGGTTCTTTCCTGGATGCATTTGTTTATTTAGGCGGATCTGGTGCAACATTGGGCCTAATCATTGCAATGATCATTGCCGGCCGGAAACGGTATAAACAGATGATTGCACTCGGAGGGGCACCAGGAGTGTTCCAGATTAACGAACCCATTCTTTTCGGATTGCCTATCGTTCTGAATCCAATGTGGTTCATCCCATTTGTTCTCGGCCCGGTAATTACAACGGTGATCTCTTATATCGCGGTAAGCAGCGGAATGGTTTTTCCGATCGTCGCTAAGATTCCATGGGTTACCCCGCCGATTGTGGGTGGATTCCTGGCCACAGGCGGACATGTATCTGGAGCGGTTTTGGCTGCAATCAATCTAGTCATTTCAACCGCTATTTATTTACCATTCGTTTATGCTCAAGTGAAGATAGACACCAAAAATGAAACAAAGCTTACAAAAGATTCAGAAACGCTAAGCCTTTAAGAAAGTAGTGATGAAAAATGGAAAAAGAAGAATTATACCAGCTATCCTTTCAATTGATTTTATATAGTGGGAATGCGAGAAGCTTTGCAATGGAAGCGTTGCAGGAAGCAAAGAAAAAGGATTTTGATTCTGCACGATTGAAAATCGCCGAGGCGGAAACGGAATTACTGCAGGCCCATAAATACCAAACTCAATTAATCCATGCCGAGGCGGGCGGGGACCATTTTGATCTTCCCATCATCCTAGTGCATGCACAAGATCATTTAATGACGGCGATGACAGTAAAGGATCTTGCACTGGAAATGATCGATCTACGCGAAGAATTCTTACATGCAAATGTTGTGAAGGAGAGGGCTGCCGAATGAGCAAGGGGCTGAAAATTGTTACGATTGGTGGAGGATCGAGCTATACGCCAGAACTGATCGAAGGATTCATTAAATATCATGAAGAACTTCCCGTGAGTGAAATTTGGCTCGTTGACATCGAAGCGGGAAAGGAAAAGCTTGAAATTGTCGGGAATCTGGCAAGAAGGATGATTGAAAAGGCTGGTGTGAATATTGATGTCCACCTCACGCTAGATAGAAAGAAAGCGCTTAAAGGCGCAGATTATGTAACAACCCAGCTGCGGGTTGGCCAGCTCGCAGCAAGGGCACTTGATGAAAAGATTCCATTGAAACACGGAGTGATCGGACAGGAGACGAATGGGCCTGGTGGGCTTTTCAAGGCTTTTAGAACGATTCCCGTCATTCTGGATATTGCTCATGAAATGGAGGAATTATGTCCGGAAGCATGGCTGATTAACTTCACGAATCCTGCTGGAATGGTAACTGAAGCAGTTCTGCGTCACAGTAATATCTCCAAAATCATCGGACTTTGCAATGTGCCGATTGGTATGGAACGAGGTGTTGCGGATTTAATGGATGTAGAGCCATCAAGAGTCCGGATCGACTTTGCCGGCTTGAACCATATGGTTTACGGATTGGATGTATTCGTTGATGGGGAGAGTGTCAAAGATCAAATCATCAATTTGATTACGGATCCAGCTAAAGCTGTCACGATGAAGAATATCCATGCAATGGGCTGGGAGCCGGAATTCCTTAGAGCGTTAAATCTGTTTCCGTGTCCATACCACAACTACTATTACAAAACGGGGGATGTGCTGGCCCAAGAATTGAAGGATGCAGAAAAAGGGGAAACACGTGCAGAGGTCGTTCAAAGACTTGAAGCAGGTTTATTCGAGCTATACAAAGACCAGGATCTGGCTATCAAGCCGCCGCAGCTTGAAGAGCGCGGAGGTGCGTACTACAGCGATGCGGCTGTACGGTTGATTTGCTCGATGCATACGGATAGGCGAGATATTCAAGCGGTAAATACGGTCAACCATGGTGCGATAGAAGGCATCCCTTACGGCTCGGCGATTGAAACCAGTTGCGTGATAACTAAGGATGGTCCTAAGCCAATCAATGTAGGAGAGCTTCCTGTCGCTGTCCGCGGATTAATTCAGCAAATCAAATCCTTTGAAAGGGTAGCCATCGAAGCTGCAATTTCGGGGGACTATGATACTGCGTTGCTTGCCATGACGATCAATCCACTCGTTCCAAGTGACCGGGTTGCAAAACTTATCTTAGACGAAATGCTGGAGGCACATAAAGATTATCTGCCGCAGTTTTTTGAAAAAAAGGAGTTGCAGGATAATTTATCATGATTGAAGTCCTTGTAAATGCAGATGATTTCGGGTTAACTAAAGCGGTGAATTATGGGATTTTGGATAGCCACAAATATGGAATTGTCAATTCGACAACGATCATGATGAATGCGCAAGCAACGGAGCATGCGATCGAAATCGCAAAGAAGACACCATCGTTGAAGGTAGGTATACACTTAGTGCTGACATGGGGGAAACCTTTGTTGAGTGATGTTCCGAGTTTGGTTGATGAAGCTGGTTTCTTTAAGAAGCAAGGGTTGGTATATGGGGATCCTGCCGGTATTTCCTTGAGCGAATTGGAGAGGGAGTGGTCAGCACAAATCGAAAGATTCTTGGAATTTGGTCTATTCCCGACTCATTTTGACAGCCATCATCATGTACATGGGATCACAGCATTTCTACCGGTTATTAAAAAGCTGTCAGATAAATATGGATTGCCAGTGCGTAATGCCGGAAGGCACCTTGCTGGGATTCAAATCGTTACAGATGTATTCCTGGATGATTTTTATGGAGAAATGGTGGTTGAAGATTACTTTCAAAACTTGAAGGGGAGGGTAATCGATGGGGCGAGCGTGGAGATAATGACTCACCCTGCTTATATGGATGAAGAATTAATGGAAGTCTCCTCATATAATGATAAACGTTTAAAAGAAACACGGATCCTGACAAATGCAAAATTACCTGAGGGATTTTTCCTTAGATTCAGCATCAACCAGGTTAACATTTGAATTTTGATAAATACATCCCTTTAATTGCAAAAGAGGACCATTCATCCAAATGATGAATGGTCCTTTTAAATTCAATGAGTGCTTTATCTTAAAAATTAATAAGCCAAGCTGAATAGGGCTTTGATGTGCGATAGATAGCGAACATTACTTGCTTCTTTCATCAATGTAGCCGGAAGTCCTTTAAGGGACGTGTTATTGGCCCCAACCGTTGCCACCGCATCCTTACGGCCAAGGCTCGCAAGCGTACCTGAGTTGACAGGCGAAAATGCTTCAAGTTTCTTGCCTTCAAAGGCTGCAAATAGGTTGTAACCAACAAGCTCACCCATTTGCCAAGCATTTTGAGCAGTAGGAGCGTATGGACGGCCGCCTTCTGGAGGGAAAGCAACGGCACTGTCGCCGACAACGAATACGTCTTTATGGGATTTGGATTGCAAATACTCATTAACGGTTGCTTTGCCGCGATCCACTTCAAGGCCTGATTCGCCTACGATAGGAAGAGCCGCAACTCCGCCTGTCCAAACAAGCGTATTGGCCGTTATCGTTTGTCCATCTTTCAATTCGATTTGATTGCCTTTAACACCCGTTACAGGCAGACCTGTCAAGAATTCAACGCCGCGTGCTTCCAAGCTTGTCATCGCACGTTCGATTAAGTGGTCAGGCAGGACCGGAAGGATTTTTGGACCTGCTTCCACAAGCTTGATTTTCAAGTCCTTGAAGTCCACTCCGAACTTTTTGGCGATTTTAGGGAAATGATCCACGATTTCACCGATTAATTCGACGCCCGTCAAGCCGCCGCCGCCGATCACGATGGTTGC